>NZ_RZSG01000485.1:0-4601 GCF_003997725.1 Mesorhizobium sp. M4A.F.Ca.ET.050.02.1.1 | reverse complement strand
CCGCCGTTGTTGCAAAATCGTCTCACTGCTTGGACCAGATGCGCATCGCCAAGCCAGGCTGCGACCAAATGCGCATCTGGTCCAAGCAGTGAGACGATTTTGCAACAACGGCGGGTTGTGCCGTTGCCGTGGCTCAGGCTATGCGGCTGCGCTGCGGACGGAGCGCTTACCGCCCGTCCCTGAACCGGTTGGTGATCGGATAGCGGCGGTCGCGGCCGAAGTTCTTCCTAGTGATCTTCACGCCCGGTGCGGCCTGCCGGCGCTTGTATTCGGCGATGTAGAGCAGGTGCTCGACCCGCGCCACTGTCGCCCGGTCATGGCCGCGCGCAACGATCTCGTCAACGCCCATCTCGTGCTCGACCAGGCATTCAAGGATATCGTCCAGCACCGGATAGGGCGGCAGCGAATCCTGGTCGGTCTGGTTCTCGCGCAGCTCCGCCGACGGCGCCTTGTCGATGATGTTCTTCGGGATCACCTCGCCGGAAGGGCCGAGCGCGCCCGGCGGCACGTGGCTGTTGCGCCAGCGCGACAGTGCATAGACCTGCATCTTGTAGAGGTCCTTGATCGGGTTGAAGCCGCCATTCATGTCGCCGTAAAGCGTGGCGTAACCGACCGACATCTCGCTCTTGTTGCCGGTGGTGACGACCATCGAACCGAACTTGTTGGAGATCGCCATCAGGATGGTGCCGCGCGCGCGGCTCTGCAGGTTCTCCTCGGTGATGCCTTCCTTGGTGCCTTCGAACATCTGCGTCAGCGCGTGCAGAAAACCTTCGACCGGCTCGAAGATCGGTACGATGTCGTAGCGGCAGCCAAGCGCGCGGGCGCAGTCCTCGGCGTCCTTCAGCGAATCCTTCGAGGTATAGCGGTAGGGCATCATCACCGCGCGCAGCCGTTCTTCGCCCAGCGCATCGACGGCAAGGGCGGCGCAGATCGCCGAATCGATACCGCCGGACAGGCCGAGCACGACGTTCTTGAAGCCGTTCTTGTTGACGTAGTCGCGCAGGCCAAGCATGCAGGCGCGATAGTCGGCCTCTTCCCGCTCCGGGATCTTCGACATCGGCCCTTCCGCGCAGACCCAGCCGTCATCCGTGCGCTTCCAGGTGGTGACGTCGACCGCGTCCTCGAACTGGCTCATCTGGAAGGCAAGCGTCTTGTCCGCGCCGATTGCGAAAGAAGCGCCGTCGAAGATCAGCTCGTCCTGGCCGCCCAGTTGGTTGGCGTAGATCATCGGCAGGCCGGTTTCGATGACCTGGCGGATGACGACCTGATGGCGGACGTCGATCTTGGCGCGATAGTAGGGTGAGCCGTTCGGCACCAGCAGGATCTCGGCGCCGCTTTCGGCCAGCGTCTCGCAGACGGCGACCTCGCCCCAGATGTCCTCGCAGATCGGAATGCCGATGCGCACGCCGCGGAAGTTGACCGGCCCCTGCAGTTCCGGCCCGGCCTGGAAGACGCGCTTTTCGTCGAACTCCCCATAGTTCGGCAGGTCGAGCTTGTAGCGTTCGGCCAGGATCTTGCCGCCATCGGCGACGATGATCGAATTGTGCGTGCCGCTCTTGCGCTTCAAGGGCGTGCCGATGATGACGCCGGGACCGCCATCCGCAGTGTCCTTGGCGAAATCTTCCGCGGCCTTTTCACAAGCCTTCAGAAAAGCGGGCTTCAGCACCAGGTCTTCCGGCGGATAGCCGGCGAGGAAGAGCTCGGTGTAGAGCACGAGATCGGCGCCCTGCCGGGCCGCATCCGCCCTCGCCTCGCGCGCCTTGGCAAGATTGCCGGCGACGTCACCGACGGTCGGGTTGAGCTGGGCGATGGCGATGCGCAGGATGTCGGGCTTCTTGGTCATGCAGTGGGTTTAGCGTGGCCGAAATCGCCGGGCAATGGCGATTGCTTGTACCAAATAGGATCGATCGACGGATGTTGATCGTATCCCGATCGATCGATTTCGACCGCGAGATTTCGCCGACCCAAGCCTAGTCGTTCATATACTCGCTCAGCGCTTCCACGGAGCGGTTCTCGCCGATCGACAGCGCCAGGATGCGCGAGATGTGCCGGCGCGGCAGGCCGGTTTCAGCCGACCATTGATTGATCTGCGCCTGGATCTTGTCGAGGTCCCGCTTCGAGGTCGGGTTCTCGGCGATGTCGATGCCGGCATCGCGAAGTGCCGCCGCCATGTCGGCCGAGACGACGAAGGTGTCCCACTCCAGCCAGCGCAGGAAGTACTGGCCGGTGTTGCCGCCCAGCCGGCTGCCGTGCTTGCCGAGATAGGCCGTCAGCCCGACCTGGTCGTCGGCCGGCCAGGCGGCGAGGAATTTGCCGAAGCCGCCATGCTCCTTCGACACGCGCTCGACGAAGGCGGCGTTGTCGCGGACGGCCTTGATCTTCTGCGGATTGCGCACGATGCGCTTGTCGGAGGCGAGTTCATGCCAGAAATCGTCGGGCTGGAACAGCAAGCGCTTCGGCTCGAAACCGAGGAACGCCTCCTCGAAACCCGGCCACTTCTGTTCGATGACGCGCCAGACGAAACCGGCGGCGAAAATCCGCTCGGCCATCGTCGACAGGATGCGGTCATCCGTGACCTTAGCCACGGCCTTATTGTCCGGCAGCGGCCCGAGCAGCGACGCCAGCGCCGCTTCGCCGCCCTTGCGCTTTGCCGCACGGGCGCGGATTCTTTGAAAGTCAGCCATTTGGTTCCTCGCAAGTCGCGTCAATCTACCACTTCCCGTTCGAACCGGCAGCCTCTACCTCTTATCGCGGACGGTGACGGAGGCGACACATGAACAAGACAGTCGAGGATCTGGCGAACCGCTGGCTGAGGCAAAGGCCGGATGCATTGAGCAAGCTCGAAAGCCGGGTGCTGCAAAGCGCGCTTGATCGCACCACCATCTCGAAGGACACCAACAAGGCCGTCGCCTTTCACCAGACGTTCGGCGACCGGGTCGCCGACACTATCGCCCGCATCGGCGGCTCATGGTCGTTCATCCTGACCTTCATCGCCTTCCTGGTCTTGTGGACCTTCGGCAATGTCTGGCTGCTGTCTCGCGACGCCTTCGACCCCTATCCCTTTATTTTCCTCAACCTGGTGCTTTCGATGATCGCAGCACTGCAGGCGCCGGTGATCATGATGTCGCAGAACCGCCAGACCGAGCGCGACCGTATCGACGCCGCCCACGACTATGAGGTCAACCTCAAGGCCGAGATCGAGATCATGGCGCTGCATGAGAAGCTGGACGAACTGCGCCACAGCGAGATCATCGGCATGCGCGACGAGATCCTGCGGCTGGCCGAGCAGGTCAGGCGCATCGATGAAAAGCTGTCGGCGCGGCAAAGTCCCTGATGACCGAGGCCATCCACCATCTCATCGAGCAGTACGGTCTGTTCGCCGTTTTCCTGGGCTGCGTCGCCGAAGGCGAAAGCGCCGCCATACTCGCCGGCTTCTTTGCGCATCAGCATGTCTTCATGGCCTGGCAGGCTTTCCTGGCGGCAGCCATCGGCGCCTTCGCCGGCGACACCTTCTTCTTCATCCTCGGCCGCAACTTCGCCGATCATCCCTATGTGCTCAAGCTGAAGGCGCGGCTAGGCTTCAGCCATGCCTTCCGTTTGGTCTCCTCCCATCCCAACATCTTCGTGCTTTCGAACCGCTACATCTACGGCATGCGCCTGGTCGGCGGCGTCGCAGCCGGCTTCGCCAACATCACAGTGATGCGCTTCGTCGTCCTCAACGCCATCTCGTCGCTGGTCTGGGCGGCGTTGTTCTGCACGGTCGGCTACGTTTTCGGACTGGGCGCCGAGCGCGTCGTCGGCCAGGCGCTGGCGCGCCACGAACGGCTGCTGATCGCGCTGGCAATCGGGCTTGTCGTCGCCAGCCTCGCCTGGTTCCTCGCCCACTCCGTCGCCAGGAAGGAACGCGCCAGGGACGCAGGGGACGGTCAGGGCGAAGCCAGGTAAAGCTCAGTCGATGTCGATGTCGGTGTCGAGGGCGCGGTCGCCACGGTCGAGGATCAGCGGGATGATCAAATCCTCTTCGTCGGCCAGGTGCCTTGTGAGCATGGCGATCAGCCGGCTGTTCTCATCGGCATAGACGTCGGCGGCAAAGCGCTGTCTGTCCTCGCTCTCCTCGAGCGTGCGGATAAAGGCATTCGCCGCCTCGGCGTTGCGTTCCAGCCCTTCGTGTATGGTGTGATGGTCGGCGTCGAGTATCTCGAAGCCTCGCTTCAACCGGGGCTCAGCCTTGGCGAAGGCCGGGAAGTATTGGTAGTCCTCGACATTATGGTGGCCGTCGAGATTGCCAAGGAAATGGTTCAGCCGCGGCGCGAACCAACGCGCGAAGTCCGGCGCTGTCAGCCTGCCTTCGCGATAGTCACCAATGCCGTTGGCCAGCATGCCGCCGAGTTCGCGGAACATGTCGTGCCGCCCAAGCCACATAGCGGCGAGGCCAGGAATATTGCCGTGGCCCTGCCAAGTCTCGCGCGGATATTTTTGCGTCAGCCAGCGCAGATCGTCCGGCAGCCCGGCTCGCTCGAGCAACAGAAAATCAGCGGCGTCCGACATGACAGTCTCCTTTGGTAACCGTCATGTAGGAAGCGCTATACTAGATCGGTAGT
>NZ_RZSG01000484.1:0-4601 GCF_003997725.1 Mesorhizobium sp. M4A.F.Ca.ET.050.02.1.1 | reverse complement strand
GGGCCTCAACCTTGCCGCCAGCGACGTGCGCTATCTCTTTGCCGGGCTTCGCGAATTCTATAGCGAGAGATCTCAGGCAGGGCTCGACGCCTATTCAGCCAAGGCGCTGGCGAGGGTCTGGAAAGCGGTGCGTTTCTCGTGGTGGATGACGACGATCCTGCACCGTTTTCCCGAGACGGGCGAATTCGGCCAGCGCATCCAGGAAGCCGAGCTCGACTATCTCGTGCATTCCAAAGCGGCGTCTACCGCTCTGGCGGAGAATTACGTCGGCCTGCCGTATTGATCGGCAAGGCCCGTCAAACCCGCTCCAGCGCGATCGCAATACCCTGGCCGACGCCGATGCACATGGTGGCGAGCGCAAAGCGGCCGCCGCGCTCGCGAAGCTCCAGCGCCGCCGTGCCGGTGATGCGGGCGCCCGACATGCCGAGCGGGTGGCCGAGCGCGATCGCGCCGCCATTCGGGTTGACGTGCGCGGCGTCCTCGGCGATGCCAAGCTGGCGCAGCACCGCGATGCCCTGCGAGGCGAAGGCCTCGTTGAGCTCGACGACGTCGAACTGGTTGGGCGTCAGGCCGAGGCGGGCGCAGAGTTTCTTCGTCGCCGGCGCCGGGCCGATGCCCATAATGCGCGGCGCGACGCCGGCGGCAGCACCGCCAAGGATGCGGGCGATAGGCGTCAGGCCGTGTTTCTTCGCGGCTGCTTCCGAAGCGATGACGGCGCGTGGATGCTCGTCCTTGCCGACCACGATTGCATCGCCCTTCCTTTGCGGGATCGTCACCGGCGTGATCTCCTTTGCCAGCCGGCCATTGGCTTGCGCCGCCACAGCCTTGTCCTGGCTGCGCACGGCAAAGGCATCCTGGTCGGCGCGCGAAACGGCAAAGTCCTCGGCGACGTTTTCGCCCGTTTCCGGCATGGAATCGACGCCATACTGTTTCTTCATCAGCGGGTTGATGAAGCGCCAGCCGATGGTGGTGTCGTGGATCTCGGCGTTGCGCGAGAAGGCGGTGTCAGCCTTGGGCATGACGAAGGGCGCGCGGCTCATCGACTCGACGCCACCGGCGATCATCAGCTCGGCCTCGCCGGCCTTGATGGCGCGCGCCGCGATGGTGACGGCATCCATGCCCGAGCCGCAGAGGCGGTTGACGGTCGACCCCGGAACGTCCTGGGGGAGGCCGGCGAGCAGCAGCGCCATGCGGGCGACGTTGCGGTTGTCCTCGCCGGCCTGGTTGGCGCAGCCATAGATGACATCTTCAACCGCCGCCCAGTCGACGCCGGCATTGCGCTCGACCAAGGCCTTCAAGGGTACCGCACCGAGATCGTCCGTTCGTACCGAGGACAGCGCGCCGCCGAAGCGGCCGATCGGCGTGCGGATGTAGTCGCAGATGAAGGCGTCGGTCATCTATGCAGCTTTCCCCTTGGCGGTCCCCTCATGCGCCGCCTTGGTGCGGGCCTGAAGATCGCGCAATGTCGTCAGCTCGAGTTCCGTCGGCGCCGGCGTCTCGTCAAGGGCCTCGGCGAATTTTACCACCCAGCCACAGGTCGCCTGCACCTGCTCGCGGGTCACGCCTGGATGCAGCGACACGACGGTGAATTCCTTTGTGACCGGATCCGGCTTCCAGATCGCGAGGTCGGTGATCAAAAGCGTCGGGCCGGCCGTATCGATGCCGAGACGCTTGCGGTGATCGCCTCCGTCGCCATGGCCGAAGGAGGTGAAGAAGTCGATCTTTTCGACCATGCCGCGCTTCGACTGCGCCATGGTGATGTAGACCTCTTTTGAAGAGGTGGCGATTTCCGGCGCGCCGCCACCGCCGGGAAGGCGCGTTTTCGGGTGCGCATAGTCGCCGATGACGGTGGTGTTGATATTGCCGAACCTGTCGAGCTGGGCCGCGCCGAGGAAGCCGATGGAGATGCGGCCGCCCTGCAGCCAGTAGCGGAACATCTCCGGCACCGCGACGGTGGTAATCGCTGTCTCGCACAATTCGCCATCGCCGATCGACAGCGGCAGCACATCGGGCGCGGTGCCGATGGTGCCGCTTTCATAGATCAGCGTGATGTCGGGCGCATGGGTCAGCCGCGCGACGTTGCAGGCGGCAGACGGCGCGCCGATACCGACGAAGCAGACATCCTCGCTCTTCAGCGCCCGGCTGGCGGCGATCGTCATCATCTGGTTGGGCGTGAAGCCAAGATTTTCAGCGTCGCTCATGCGGCTTTCCTCAGATGCTCGACGCGACCGGCGAAGTCGGCCGCGCTGCTCTCGATGACGTTCTTCTGCATCCAGGCCTGGAAACGGTCACGGTCGGCGGCGATCTCGTCCCATTCGAGATAGGCCGCGTTATCGCGCGCATAATATCCATGGGTGTAGGAGGGATGCGAGCCGCCCGGCACGACCGCGATCGCGGCGACCGTCCAGTTGGGCAGCACGGTGAGGTTGGGGTGGAGATCGTCGAAATTGTCGACTATTTCCTCGACCGTCACCACGGCGCGCTTGGCCGCGAGAACGGCTTCCTTCTGGATGCCGATGATGCCTTCGACCAGCACATTGCCTTTCCTGTCGGCCTTCTGTGCATGGATGAAGCTGACGTCGGGCCGGATCGATGGAACGGCGGCGAGCACTTCGCCGCTGAACGGGCAGGTGAGCGACCGTATGTTCGGGTTGACCGAAGCGAGGCCGGCGCCGCGATAACCGCGAAAGACCGCGCAGGGCAGGCCGGCGGCACCCGCCTCATAGGCGTTGGCCATGCCGGCGTGGCTGTGCTCCTCGATCTCGATCGCGCGCGGAAAGCCATTCTCGATGGCGTCGCGGGCGCGCCGCAGCAGGCCGACGCCGGGATTGCCGACATAGGAGAAGACGATCTTTCTCGCCATGCCCATGCCGATCATCTGGTCGTAGATCAGGTCCGGCGTCATGCGAATCAAAGTGAGGTCGCGAAAGCCCTGGCGAATGGCCTCATGCGCGGCCGCTGTCGGGATCAGATGGGTGAAGCCCTCGAAGGCGACCGTATCGCCGTCATGCAGGTTCTCCGCGACAGCCTCCTTCAGCGGCAGGAACTTCACCATTCTTCGGCTCCCGGTATCGAAAAGTTCGTATTGCGAACATATGTTTGATATGTGATACTTTCTAATCTTACCCTGAAGGGGAGTCAACGCCATGCAGACGGCTCTAGAAGGCGAGGCCAGTTCGCGCGATCATGTCGGCTCGCTGGAGCGCGGGCTTGCGGTGATGGAGGTCCTCGCGCGTTATCCCGCCGGCATGACGCTGACCGAGATGGCCGAGGAAACCGGCCTGACGCGCGCCGGCGCCCGCCGCTTTCTGCTGACGTTGGTGAACGCGGGTTACGCGACACAGTCGGGCCGGCTGTTTTCGCTGTCGCCACGCCTGCTCACTATCGCGCGGACCTGGCTCGGCGGTGCCTCGCTGTGGAGCTTCGCTGCACCGATCATGCGCGAGGTGGCCGGGCAGTTCGACGAGGCCTGTAACGCCGCGGTGCTGTCGGGCGAGGACGTCGTCTATGTCGCGCGCATCCCCGGCCGCCGCATCCTCAGCGTGGCGCTCGACGTCGGTACCCGGCTGCCCGCCTACTGCACATCGATGGGCCGCGTGCTGCTCTCTGGGCTGCCGGCCGATGAGATGAAGACCTTCCTCGCCGATGCAAAGATCGAGCCGCGGACGCCTCGGACGATCACCAGCCGCGCCGCGCTGGGCAAGGCAATCGACAAGGCGGGGGCGGATGGCTTCGCCATTGTCGACGAGGAACTGGAACTCGGCCTGCGTTCGATAGCCGTGCCGATCAGCGACCGTACCGGCCAGGTAGTCGCCGCCATCAACGTCTCGACGCAGTCGGCCCGGTTCTCGGTCGAGGCGATGGAGCGCGAGATCCTGCCTGTGCTGCGCAAAGCAAAGCAGCGGGTCGAGGAATTCTTCTTCGACTGACTGGCCAGCCAACTGTCTGAAGTCGGCGCCGCCCCTCATCGCCCTGCCGGGCACTTCTCCCCGTATAGTGACGGGGGCTGGCCGCAACGGCGGCGCCTGCATGCGCCGAACTCGACCGTTGACGCCGCCTTTCAAATGCATTATTGAACAGGATTATACAGGTTCAATGAACAGGTATTGATATGGCCCGTCGCGCGACGCAGCTCACTCCCGGCACCGGCAAGCCGGAGCAGATCGCGACGGTTTTGGAGCACGAAATCCGCTCCGGCGTGCTCGGCTTCGGCGACCGTCTGCAGAGCGAGAACGAACTCGTCCAGCGCTTCTCCGTCAGCCGCAACACGGTCCGAAAAGGTCTCGAGGAATTGTCGAGTCGCGGCCTGATCACCACCAGGGTTGGCATCGGTTCCTTCGTCACCTTTGACGGCATGCCGGTCGATGATGCCGTCGGCTGGTCGCGCGCGCTTGCCAATGCGGGCGCCAATGCCGAGACGCGCACGCTGCGGCTCGAAGTCATCGAGGACGCGGAGCTTGCGGCGAAGCTTGGCGTCGACAATCCAGCTTTCATCGCTGTCGATCGCGTCCGCACGAATGCAAATGACGGCCATGCGATCTCGATCGAGCGTAGCCGCCTGCCGCTGTCGCCCGAACTGGAAGACGTGCCGCTGCGCGGCC
>NZ_RZSG01000483.1:0-4623 GCF_003997725.1 Mesorhizobium sp. M4A.F.Ca.ET.050.02.1.1 | reverse complement strand
GGGCGGCACTCGCCAGGCCTGAAAACCGGTCCGACAAGAAATCAAACCGAGACGTGAACCTTTCCTCTCCGGGGCGCACCAAGCCTGCATGGACGCCAAGAAGGCGCTCCCCAACCCAGAAGGACGCCGGAACGGCGAACCTCGATCAAAGAGAAGGAAATGCTCAAATGACCAACTTCACCAACTTCAAGCGCATCTCGCTCGCCGCGGCCATAGCCGTCTCGGCCTTCGGCTCGGTTTCCGTCCCGAACTCGGCCGTCGCCGGCACGCACCCCACCGGCGACGGCGGCGCGGTCTGTAAGGGCGCAGGCTCGTGTCTGGTGCTGGAGATCGACTGCAAGGGCACCTACACCGACGCCACCGACAAGAACGGCACCGTTTACGGCAAGTGCAGCCAGGTTATGAAGATCGATCCGACGAAGCGGCTCAAGCTCGCGAACTGATCGCTTGCCATCAAGGAAAATGGCGGCCGTCCGCGCGACGGCCGCCATTTTCCTTTGCCTTGATCATGATGCGGCAGGCACTGTTCGCAGGCCGGCATCAACCTGAATGTCACCCACCCTAGCGCACCTGGTCGAGTAGGCGCTTGCACTCCAACAGGTCGAACAGCGCCTCCTGCAGCAGCGCGCGGTTGTCACGCGATAGTTTCGAGGAGTCCGGCTGGACCGGGCCTTCGTCGTCGCTCTTGCCGAGGCCGAAAAAGCGACGGCTGGGTTTCACCCTGGGCTGGCCGACAAGCATCTCGTCGTCGGCGCCGCGTGGCTGGGCCGCCGGTGTCAGCGGCACCTGTTCTGCCTGCCGGCGCTGCGCGATCGCCTCGACGGCCGCCATGTCGCCATTGCCGATGGCAACCAGGAAATGGTTGCCGTTCTCGCGCAACAGCTTCTGCACGCCCTTGATGGTGTAGCCCTGGTCGTAGAGCATATGGCGGATGCCCTTGATCAGCTCGACATCCTGCGGCCGGTAGTAGCGGCGGCCGCCGCCACGCTTCATCGGCTTGATCTGGTTGAAACGCGTTTCCCAAAAGCGCAGCACATGCTGCGGCAGATCGAGATCTTCCGCGACCTCGCTGATGGTGCGGAAAGCATCGGGGCTCTTGTCCATGGGCGAATCCTCCGCTGGACGGCGATCGGACCGATTGGTCCCGAATCGGGCCTTATTTCAGCGGTTTATGAAACAATATTCAAGCCCGGCGTCAAAGCGCGCGGGCGTTATCAACCGGGCATTTGCGGCGGCTACTTGCCGCCCTTGGCCTTGCTGTTCTGGTGCGAGCGCAGGATGCGGCTCTTCAGCACGTTCGACGACTTGAAGGTCATCACCCGGCGCGGCAGGATCGGCACTTCCTCGCCGGTCTTGGGATTGCGGCCGATGCGCTCGTTCTTGGAGCGGACATGGAAGGTCGCGAAGGACGACAGCTTGACCGTCTCACCACGCACGATGGCCTCGCAAATTTCGTCCAGCACCGCTTCGACGAGCTCGGCCGATTCAGTTCTCGACAAGCCAACCTTGCGGTAAACGGCTTCGGCAAGGTCGGCGCGCGTAAGTGTCTTTCCCCCCATGCGACCGTCCCATCAGCTCAAAAACATAAATCGGTACAAGCAACGGCAGAGCCTAAGTAATTGATCCGTCAAGGTCAAGGACCGAACCCTTCAGTTCGGCACTTACCAGCGGACCAAAACCGCGCCCCAGGTGAAGCCTCCGCCCATCGCCTCGAGCAGCACTAGGTCGCCCTTCTTGATGCGACCATCGGCGACGGCCACCGAGAGCGCCAGCGGCACGGAAGCAGCCGACGTGTTACCGTGCAAATCGACCGTGACCACCACTTTTTGCTCGGCAATCCCGAGCTTCTTGGCGGAAGCGTCAATAATCCGTTTATTGGCCTGATGCGGCACGAACCAGTCGAGGTCCTCGGCAGTGATGCCGGCCTGCGAGAATGTCGCCTCGATGACGTCGGTGATCATGCCGACGGCATGCTTGAACACCTCGCGGCCTTCCATCCTGAGATGGCCGACGGTCCCGGTGGTCGATGGCCCGCCATCGACGAACAGCTTGTCCTTGTGGACGCCGTCGGAGCGCAGGCTCGCCGCCAGCACGCCATGGTCGGCGATGCCGCCGGTCCCCTCGCCCGCTTCCAGCACCAGGGCGCCTGCGCCGTCGCCGAACAGGACACAGGTCGAGCGGTCGCTCCAATCGAGGATGCGCGAGAAAGTCTCCGAGCCGATCACCAGCACGCGCCTGGCCAGGCCACCGCGTATATAGAGGTCGCCCGTTGCCACCGCGTAGACAAAGCCGGAGCACACCGCCTGCAAGTCGAAGGCAAAGCCGTGATGCATGCCGAGCCGGTTCTGGATCTCGACGGCGGTCGCGGGGAAGGTGTTGTTGGGCGTCGAGGTCGCCAGCACGATCAGGTCGATGTCGGCGGGTGTCAGGCCGGCACTGTCAAGCGCGGCGCGCGCCGCCGCCTCGCCCAGCGAGGCGGTCGTCTCGTCGTCGGCCGCGACATGGCGCTGGCGAATGCCGGTACGCTGGACGATCCACTCGTCGGAGGTCTCGACCATGCCTTCGAAATCGGCATTCTTCATGATGCGGCGGGGCAGCGCGGCGCCCGAGCCGCGCACGACTGATCTGATCAAAGCTCTTTCCTATTCCTTTGCGCCGACAACGACGTCGGATTTCCTGTTTGCCTGGGCATGCGGATTGCGCGCATGGAACAGATCGAGATCGGCCTCGATGCGGTCAAGCAGATTATTGCGCACCATGTCGTAGCCAAGCTCGATCGCCGCCGCGAAGCCGTCCGAATCGGCGCCACCATGGCTTTTCACCACGATGCCGTTGAGGCCGAGGAAGACACCGCCATTGGAGCGCCCGACATCCATCTTCTCGCGCAGCCGGTCAAAGGCCCCCTTGGCGAAAACATAGCCGATCCTGGCCATCAGCGTGCGGCTCATGGCGGCGCGCAGGTAGCCGCCGATCTGTCTTGCGGTGCCCTCGGCGGTCTTGAGCGCGATGTTGCCGGCAAAGCCCTCGGTGACGACGACGTCGACCGTGCCCCTGCCGATGTCGTCGCCCTCGACGAAGCCGCGATAGTTCATCGAGGCCATGTTGGCCTCGCGCAGCATGCGCCCGGCCTCCTTGACCTCTTCCTGGCCCTTGATCTCCTCGACGCCGACATTGAGCAGACCGACGCTCGGGCGCTCGATGCCGAACACCGAACGCGCCATGCCGGTGCCCAGGATGGCGAAATCAATGAGTTGGTGCGCATCCGCGCCGATGGTGGCGCCTACGTCCAGCACCACGCTTTCGCCGCGCGTCGTCGGCCAGATCGCCGCGATCGCCGGACGGTCGATGGTGGCCATAGTGCGCAGGCAGAATTTCGACATCGCCATCAGCGCGCCGGTGTTTCCGGCCGAAATGCAGGCCTGTGCGGTGCCGGACTTCACCGCTTCGACCGCCTTCCACATCGACGACTTCCAGCGGCCATGGCGCAGCGCCTGGCTCGGCTTATCGTCCATGCGGACAGCGATCTCGCAATGCACGAATTCGCTCGCCTCGGCGAGCTTCGGAAACTTGGCAAGCTCGGGGCGCACAGCCTCCTCGCGGCCGTAGATGATGAAGCGGATATCGGGGCGGCGAATGGCGACCGTCATGAGCGCCGGGATGACCACGCCTGGCCCGTGATCGCCGCCCATGGCATCGATGGAAATCCTGATCACGCGGTATTCATCTCACGGTTTGCCTGACCGGCGGAGTTGGTCAGGTTCGGGGGCTCGCGAAGGTTCGGCGAAAATAACGGTTTTGGGCTGCCGCACAACCAGCTTTTCTAATATCGGGTCCGGTTTCAGGATTTTCCAAGCAGGGACCGGAGCTTTTGCTGGAATTCGCTTTCCTCGGTCTCGCCGTCGCCCGAGACCTCCAGCGACGCTCCGGCCTTGCGCGGATACGGATCGATCGCCAGGCCAAAAAACTGCTCGGCAAGCGCGCCGACATCGATGGTGTCGCCGGAAAACGTCTCCGGGCTATCGGGTCCGTCGGCGTCGAGCAGGATCTCGCCGCCACCTTCGAAGCCCTGCCGCCCGAGCTTGGACTGTTCCGGCAGGAACAGCGCCTCGACCGGCTCGTCAATGTGCGCTGCGACCGGGTCCAGGGTAACGATGCAGGCCTGCGTGAAGTCGGCCTCGACACGGCCGCTGACCTTGACGCCATTGCGCTTCCACTGCGTCACCAGAAGCTCGGCGCGATACCGCTCGACCGAAAGCAGTTCGTGCTCGGTGGCGAGCGCAGTGCGCTGCCGTTCGTCGGCCTCGATCGTCACTGGCAGCCCCTTTTGCGGCAGGCGGGCGACATTGGCGACGAAGGATACCGGGCTTTGCGGGTCGACATGTTTCATCTTCGCCTCCTCAGCCGGCCGCCGGAAACGTCACCGCGCCGGATGCGATCGATTCGGCCGGCTGGGCCGCAAGATGGCGGGCGGCACCCGCGACATAGGCGGCCAGCAGCGGCGCCTGCGGCCAGTCGGCGGCCTCGGGCAGGATATTGCGGGCAAGGGCGGCGGCGAGCGCGTCGCGGTCGTCGCGATCCAGCGCATCGTCATAAGCGGCTGTGCGGCCATAGAACATCTTGGCC
>NZ_RZSG01000482.1:0-4623 GCF_003997725.1 Mesorhizobium sp. M4A.F.Ca.ET.050.02.1.1 | reverse complement strand
CTTTTGGGCGACATGCACCTAAAGCCGCCCAAGCGCTTTCAGTTCATGCAGCACGGCCGCATCCCTGGCCGAAACATCGGGGAATGCCCCGTCCTGCCCGACATCGGCGGTGTAGCGCCACGACCGCGCGCACTTAACGAGCCCGCGGTCCTCGGCCTTCTCGACCACCACCGCCACGCCCTTGACGTCGTCCAGCGTGAACGCGCCGTCCGGCGCCTTGCCTTTGGCGATGACGAGATCGCTGGTGATCGCCATCTCGGCCATATCGACATCCGATATCGCCGCTTCCAGCGCGGCATCGTCGAGGCTCACGACCGGCACGGCCTCCAGCGAGGAGCCGATCAGTTTCTCGGCGCGCGCGATCTCCAGCGCGCCGGTGACGACGCGGCGCACCTGCCGGACCTTGCGCCATTTCTCGGCCAGCGCCTCGTTGCGCCAGTTTTGCGGAATGACCGGGAACTGGTCGAGATGCACCGAGACGGCATCCGGGTGACGATCGAGCCAGGCCTCTTCCATCGTGAAGGGCAGCATCGGCGACAGCCACTTCACCAGGCATTCGAAGAGGTGGCGCACGACCTGCACAGCCGCCTTGCGGCGCAGGCTCGATGGCCCGTCGCAATAGAGCGCGTCCTTGCGGATGTCGAAGTAGAATGCCGAGAGCTCGACCACCATGAAGTCGAGCAAAGCGCGCGTGATGCGCTTGAACTCGAAGGCGTCGTAGCCCTGGCGCACCACTTCGTCGAGCTCGGACAGCCGGTGCAGCATCAGCCGCTCCAGTTCCGGCATCTCATCCAGCGGAACGTCCTCGCCATCGTCGTGGGCAAGCGTGCCCAGCATCCAGCGGATGGTGTTCCTGAGCTTGCGGTAGGCGTCGATATTGGTCTGCAGCACGTTCTTGCCGAGGCGCTGGTCTTCCCAATAGTCGGTCGTCACCACCCAGAGCCGGAGGATATCGGCGCCGGACTGTTTGATGACGTCCTGCGGCACCACGGTGTTGCCGAGCGACTTCGACATTTTCCGCCCCTCTTCATCCATGGTGAAGCCATGGGTGACGACGGTGTCGTATGGCGCCCTGCCCCGGGTGGCGCAGCTTTCGAGCAGCGAGGAGTGGAACCAGCCGCGATGCTGGTCGGAGCCTTCGAGATAGACGTCGGCCGGCCATTTGAGATCCGGACGGTCCTCCAGCGTGAAGACATGCGTCGAGCCCGAATCGAACCAGACATCGAGGATGTCCATCACCTGATGCCATTTCGCGGCATCGTGATTGCCGAGGAAGCGCTCCTTGGCGCCGGGCGCGAACCAGGCGTCGGCGCCCTCGGCCTCGAAGGCCTCCATGATGCGCTGGTTAACCGCCTCGTCCTTCAGCACGTTGCCGTCCACGTCGGCGAAGACGGCGATCGGCACGCCCCAGGCGCGCTGGCGCGATAGCACCCAGTCGGGGCGCTCCTCGATCATGGCGCGGATGCGGTTCTGGCCGGCGGATGGCACGAAGCGGGTGTCGTCGATCGCCTTCAGCGCGCGGCTGCGCAGCGTCGTGCCGTCGCCGAGGTCCTTGTCCATGTAGACGAACCATTGCGGCGTGTTGCGGAAGATGATGGGTTTTTTGGATCGCCAGGAGTGCGGATAGGAATGCTTCAGGCGGCCGCGCGCGAACAGCGCGTTGCGCTTGATCAGTTCCTCGATGACGGCCTGGTTGGCGTTGCCCTTCTTGCCATTGTCGTCGATGACGCGCGCTGCCCCACCTTCGCGGTCCGGACCGAAGCCCGGCGCGTCCTTGGTGAAGAAGCCGGCATCGTCGACCGGGAACGGGATCGCGGTGTCGACGCCGCGCTTGAGCAATTCCGCCACGGCGTCCATCCAGGCGTCGAAGTCCTCGCGGCCGTGGCTGGGCGCGGTGTGCACGAAGCCGGTGCCGGTATCGTCGGTGACATGTTCGCCACCGATCATCGGCACCGGGAACTGGTAGCCGTCGGCCAGCCCCCTGAACGGGTGCGAAAGCGTCAGGCTGGCAAGCTGTTCGGCCGAAACGTCGTGAACGCGCGCCAGCGTCACCTTGGCCTTGGCGGCGGCGTCCTCGGCCAGCGCGTCGGCGAAGATCAGCTTCTCGCTAGGCTGTGGACCGAACGCGTTCTCGGCCGCGGTCACCTCGTAGAGACCGTAGGCGACGCGCGGCGAATAGCTGACGGCGCGGTTGCCGGGCAAGGTCCAGGGCGTCGTCGTCCAGATGACGACATGGGCCTCGAGCAGATCGAGCGACGATTCCGACAGCGCCGCCGCGGCGGCGTCCTCGGCGCCGACGACCGGGCGCGCGAGGCTCGCGACCGGGAATTTCACCCAGATCGTGTCGCTCTCATAGTCCTGGTACTCGACCTCGGCCTCGGCCAGCGCCGTGCGCTCGACCACGCTCCACATGACCGGCTTCGAGCCACGATAGAGCTGGCCGGACATGGCGAATTTCAACAACTCGCCGGCGATGCGCGCCTCGGCGTGATAAGCCATCGTCGTATAGGGATTGTCGAAATCGCCGACGACGCCGAGGCGCTGGAACTCGCCGCCCTGCACCTTGATCCAGTGCGCGGCGAAGTCGCGGCATTCCTTGCGGAATTCGTTGACCGGCACCTCGTCCTTGTTCTTGCCCTTGGCGCGGTACTGCTCCTCGATCTTCCACTCGATCGGCAGGCCGTGGCAGTCCCAGCCCGGCACGTAGTTGGCGTCGTAGCCGCGCATCTGGAAGGAGCGGTTGATAACGTCCTTGAGGATCTTGTTCAGCGCATGGCCGATATGGATGTTGCCGTTGGCGTAGGGCGGGCCATCATGCAGCACGAATTTCTCGCGGCCGGCGGCCTCCTCGCGCAGCGTGCGGTAAAGGTCCATGTCCTGCCAGCGCTTGACCAGCGCCGGCTCCTTCTCGGGCAAGCCGGCGCGCATCGGGAAATCCGTCTGCGGCAAGTAAAGCGTGCGGGAATAGTCGATCGTTTCAGCGGTATCGGTCATTGGTCTGCCATGTGCATTGCCCGGCGGCGGAAAAGCTCGGGCGTTGAACTATCATCATCTGGAAAAGCGCGAGAGCCACGCGCAAAAGTCCCGGCGGCTCCGGCGGCGCTCAGGCCACCCGGAACACCGGGCTCGTAATTCGTATCGCGATCGCAAACAGGCGCGAAAAGCTCGTCATGGCCGGGCTTTTAGCGGATTAGTCAGCAGGAATAAAGCGCCGAGTTCAGGCGGCTACATTGAAAAGTCGAAGCGATAGGTGGTCGACACGCCGACGGTCCACTGGTTGCGGTCGCCGCGCTCCTTGACCAGGCTGGAATCGGCCGCCGGCCCCATCAGGCGCGAATACTCGGTGAAGACGCTGGCCGTCATCGGCTCGGTCACCTTCCAGGTGATCGCGCCGCCGAGGCCGGTCGACTTCAGGCCGCCGTCCGGATGGTATTCGCTGAGGCCGGAGGCCGCCGCCTCGGTGGCGTTGACGCCGTAGTAGGCGTCGAAATAGCCCGACGAGGCGAAGGAGACGCGCGGCCCGCCGGAGATGCGGACCGTCGGCGTGACGTCGTAGAAGGCATCCGCCGCGATGTCGGCGACGAAGCCGTCATGGGCGCGGATGCCATGCCTGAGCTCGGCCCGCGCCCGCACCCAGTCGAGCGGATAGAATTCGAAGAAGCCGCCGACCTCGCCGCCCCAGCGCACCGGATCAAGGCCTTCCAATTCGTCCTTGCTGGCACGCGAGAACAGGAGCTTGCCGGTGAGGCCGGCGCGCACGCTGCCGTCGTCGATCAGCGCCAGCGAGATGTTGTCGTTGCGCGAGGTGAAGCGCGCTTCCGGACCCACCTTGCCGAGCGAGATGATCGGCTGGGCGCTGAGCATGTACTTCTTGCCGCCCTCGAAATTCGGCGCGATGAGGCCGGTTGCGCCGAGCGTCAGATACCAGTCGCCGGATATCCAGCTGCCCTCGCCCGCCCCGGCGGTCGGGACACCCAGCAGGACGGCGGTCATTACCAGCGGAATCGCCCGGACAATACGCATCGTTACCCCATACGCGAAACACGCCGGCGCAAACAACCGGCAGTGCTCAAGCCATGGCGCGGGTTCGGTAAAATTTGACTTAAAGTCGTAACATCGGGAGCTGGACTGGTTGACTCCCAACCAATTCAACGACCCGCACTGTCGCAAACTCGAGATGTCCGAAACGCGCTTAGGGTGTGAATTGGATGAAGCATCGACAACGGTTGCAACGGGACATTTGGGTGCCGCCTCACTAAGCGTCGCCGCTCACTCGGCCTGCGATGGCGAATGCCTGTAGGTTTTTGACCTTTCCGTGGTCCTGGTCGGCGTTAGCGATGATCGAAAAGAACGCCGCGCGGGCGATGTCTTTCTTGGATGCATCGGGGTGTTCCTTCCTTGCCGCCTTCAACAGTTGTTTCGGCTGCTGCTCTTGCCCGGCTCACATTCCTCCTTTTTTCTTTGGTAGCCATCTCCTGTGTCCTTTTCCTGCATCATCGGATGAACGAGGACTGACAGGTATGGTACCGGCTCGCATATCGTCGTCAGCCGGCTTGAGGTCCGGCCACAGATGGTCAAGGCGAGCGGTTGTTTGTGACAGCTTTATGACGCACCATGCAGGGA
>NZ_RZSG01000481.1:0-4656 GCF_003997725.1 Mesorhizobium sp. M4A.F.Ca.ET.050.02.1.1 | reverse complement strand
GGGCCCGGAAGCGTTTCAATGCGAACATTGCCCCTCGCCGAACTCTGTAAAGCTCAAGTGATACGCCAGGGGTCTCTACGAGCAATTTAAGCAAATGATAAAATGCTTGAATTGTAAAATGCTGCACAAATGGTTGGCCAAGCAGCCAGGCCACAGCGGCAGCTGGCGCGCAACAAGACCTGAATATCGGCACGCCCCGTCAGCGCTGCGCTTCGGTTGCCATCCTCAGAGCCAGCGCCGCCAGCACCGTGCCCATCATCCAGCGCTGGATGACCATCCACAGCGGTCGTCCGGCGAGGAAGGTCGCGATCGAGCCGGCTGTCACCGCGATGATGGCATTGACGGTGAGGCTGATCGAGATCTGGGTGACGCCCAGCACCAGAAGCTGCGACAGGACATGGCCCTTGGCCGGGTTGATGAACTGCGGCAGCAGCGAAAGGTAGAGCACCGCCACCTTGGGGTTGAGCAGGTTGGTCATAAGCCCCATCGCGAACAGCTTGCGCGGCCTGTCCTTCGGCATCTCGCGGACGTGGAACGGCGAGCGCCCGCCGGGCCTCACCGCTTGCCAGGCGAGCCACAGAAGATAGAGCGCGCCGGAAATGCGCAGCACGTCATAGGCGAAGGGCACGGCAAGCAGCAGCGCGGTGATGCCGAAGGCCGCCGAGACCACGTAGAACAGGAAACCGCAGGCGACGCCGCCAAGCGAGATCAGCCCGGCCTTCGGCCCTTGCGACAGCGAACGCGAGATCAGGTAGATCATGTTCGGCCCCGGCGTCAGCACCATGCCGAGGCAGACCAGCGCGAAGGTCAGATGGTTGGCGACGTCGGGCATTGCTTGACTCCAGCGCATGCGGCAGGGACGGTCCGATGCCGGCGAGCACCGACTTGTGCCTTGTGCCGCGAACGCGCACAAGGGCTTGCCGGCGCCGGCCGTTGCGCCAGGGTGGCATGCCGCAGGTTGGTGGGTAGTCTCGGCCTGCCTCCGCGGTCACGTCCAAATGGACGTGCGCTGCACAGTCTCAAACGAAGGCACTCATCTCCAACGCTTTTGTAACCTTCTACTTACCGACGACGAGGCCGCCGGACGAGGCGAGCTTATAGGATCGGCACGGCGAAGGACGATCTTCAACGCACCGGCATCCTTTGATGTGCCTTACCCCACCACGCGCAAATTCGACAATTCGTTCGCAATTTCCTTGAAATTGTCCGACAGCGTAGCGCCGGTCGCGTTCCAGAACAGCTTGGCCGGCTTGCTGGGGTCGGTCGGATCCTTGCGGAAGCGCGAGTCGGAAGAGCAGGCCTTCAGCGCGTCCATCGCCTTCTTGTCGCCGGAATCCGTCAAGGACATGTCGAGCGCGACGGTCATCACCATGATGTTGGCCGCCTTGGCGTTGTTGCACAGGCTCGCCATCTGCTCGTTGAGCGCGGCGGTGTAGTTGCTGGACGTATAGTTGAACTGGCCGATGGCGCTCGACGTGCCGGTGAACAGCCGGGTCACGGCCGTGCCGTGATAGGCGAGGCCGGTGTATCCATAGGCGGCATAGGTCGACTTGTTGCCGGCCGGGTCGCTGCTGACCGTCGAATAGGTGTTCTCGCCGTCGGTGAGCACGATGACGACCTTGTCATTGCCGCGCTCGCTCTCCGGCCGCCCTTCGGTGAAGGGCTCGGTGCTCGATACGGTGCGCCAGCCCCAGGCCATGCCTTCCGGCACATTGGTGTTGCCGTTCGGCTGCATCAGGTCGATCGCCGCCTTGATCGCCGTCAGCCCTGCCGCCTGGGTGACATCGGTCAGCGGTGTGATCGGCGTCGTGGTGCAGCTGTAGTTGGGACCGGCGCCGGTCGACAGCACGGGCGCATGGATCGGCCGCGGCTGGAAATACTTGGCCATGTTGGATTGCCGTGTCTTGCCGGTGGTGCTCGACGGATCGTCGTTCCACCAGCTGTTGGCCGCGCCATAGGTGACCGGTTTCGCCTCGTCGGGATCCTGCGTCAGATACCAGTGGTTGCCCGGCTCGTCCGGCGCGAACATGGGGACGAACATGGTTGCCGGGTCGCCGACGCCGGTGCCGATGTTGTTGGGGCCGCCGGAGGCCGGCGCGTCATTGACATTGTAAGGGTAGGGACGGTCCTCGACGCAGCCCTGCCAGCTGGCGAACGGGCCGTAGGTGTCGTTGTAGTCGTATTCGTCGTGGCTGCGTTTGCAGGTATGGTTCGAACGATATTCGTCGCAGACCACGCGCTTGGAGCCGACGATGCGCTCATGGCTGGTGACCACCTTCATGTCGCGGTAGAGCGAGAAGCGGGTCAGCATCTGGCCTTCCTGCTCGCCCCAGTCGGAGCCCTTCTTGTACCAGATGCCGTTGAACTTCTGCGCGTATTTGTTGGTGGCGTTCAGCGTCGTCCAATCGAAATTCTCGTGGTGTACCGGCGACAGCCCATAGGTGTCCATCCAGGAAGCGTTGACGTTCTGCGTCCCGACATTCACCGAGGCGGCGAAGGGCACGATGCTGAACTGGACCGGCTTGTCGATCTGCTTGATCGCGGCCGCCTGCTGCGCCAGCGTGTCGACGAGCTGCTTGGCGGCCTGGCTTGAGCAGGTCGATGCGCTTTTGCCCCGCGCCGGTGCCGAGGTTGCTCATCGAGCCGGAATTGTCGAGCACCATGGCGACTTCCAGCGTGTTTTTCAGCCGCACTTCCGAGCATACCGAGTAGTCGACGTCGGAAGACTGTTTATCGATCAGCATCGCCGCCGCCGGCAGGAAATAGGGCTTGTAGACCAGCGCCGCGCAGAGCTTCACCAGGCCGCCGCCGGTGGTGCTGCTGGGCAGCGTGACGCTGAGCGTGGTGTTGGCCGGATCGATACTGTCGCCCAGGTTGGCCTTGAAGAACTCCAGCGCATAGGCCCTCAGCTGGTCGTCGGTGGCGCCTTCGGCAAGGCGGCGGGCGGTGGCGAAATTGGCGGCGTCGAGCGCGTTCACCACCTTCTGTTTCTCGCTGATCATGCTCGAATAGTCGACGCTCAGCGCCACGGCTCCCATCAGCGGCACCATGGCGAGCACGGTCATGAGGGCATAGTTGCCGCGCCGGTCGCGGCAGAAGTCACGCCAGAAGTCACGCATATCGCGTAAGCGGCCCTGGGCGGGGGGTCTGCAAGGCGCTTTCATCGGTCAGCTGACGATGCGCAGGTTCGACAGTTCGTCGGCGATTTCCTTGAAGCTTTTCGACAGCGTGGCGCCGGTCGCGTTCCAGTACAATTTCGCCGCTGTCTTGCCGGTCGGGTCGGCCGGGTCTTTTCGGAACCTCGAGTCCGAGGAACAGGTCTTCAGCGCAGCCATTGCGGCCTTTTCTGCGGATTTGGTTTCCACGAGGTCAAGCGAAACCGTCATCACGATGACGTTCGAATTCTTTGCATTGGCGCAAAGCGTCTGCATCTGCTCGTCGAGCGCCGTCGTGTAGTTGGCGGCGGTGTAGGTCGTCTTGCCAACGGAAGCGCTGGTGTTCATGAACAGTCGGGTCAACGTGCCGGAGCCCGGATAGGTCAGGCCCGTGTAGCCATACGCGGCGTAAGTCGACATGTTCTTGGCGTAGGTGGCGTCGGCGATCGGGCTGTAGGTGTTGGCGCCGTCGGTCAGCACGATGACGACCTTGTCGTTGCCTCTTTCGGTGTTGGCCCGGCCGTCCGTGAAAGGCTCATTGCTCGACAATGCCCGCCAGCCCCAGGCAAGCCCTTCCGGCACGTTGGTATTGCCTGTTGGTGTCATCGCGCTGATGGCGCTTGTGATGGTGTTCTTGCCCGTGGTCGTGGTTATGTCCTGCAACGGCGTGATGGCGGCAGTCGTGCACCCGGAGTTGGGGCCGCCGTCAGCCGGCTCCGCCGCCGCGTTGTAGGGCTTTGTGACGAAATACTTGCGCATATCCGACTGGCGTTTTGCGACGGCCAGGCTGTCGGCCGAATCCACCCACCAATTGTTGGTGTAACCCCATGACGTCGTGCTGGCGTGGGTGGAGTCGGTCCAGAAATTGCCGGCCTCGTCCGGAGCGAACATCGGGACGAACAGGCTGGCGGGTGTGGACGTTGCCGGCGTCGTATCGTCCACATTGTAAGGATACGGCCTTGCTTCCACGCAGCCTTTCCAGGCTTGGTATTGGGCGGTCGTGTCGACATAAGTCTGACACGTGCCGTGGTTTTTCTTGGTGCAGGTTCGCGTCGTGGCCATCATATCCTGGTAGAGGGTGAAGCGGGTCATTGCCTTGCCCGCGTCGGCGCCCCAGCCGGTGCCCCTCTGGTAGTAGGCGTCGCCAACCTTCTCGATGTATTTGTTCGGATCGACGCCGGAGACGGTCTTGTTCATCTGCGTCCAGTCGAAATTCTCATGATGCACCGGCGAGATGCCGCCGAGATCCATCCAGGTCTTGTCCTTGTTGGCTGAGCCGACATTGACCGAGGCCGAAAACGGTACCAGGGCGAATTGCACCGGCTTGGTGACCTGCTTCATTTGGCCTGCCTGCAGGGCCAACGTGTTGACGAGTTCTGTCGCGGCGGTCTTGAGCAACTCTATTCGCTGCTGGCCGGTACCGGATCCATTCGTGCTCATCGAGCCGGAATTGTCGAGCACCAGGGCGACTTCCAGGGTGTTCTTCAGTCGGACTTCCGAG
>NZ_RZSG01000480.1:0-4687 GCF_003997725.1 Mesorhizobium sp. M4A.F.Ca.ET.050.02.1.1 | reverse complement strand
GACACGGCCATGCCTCGGCTAGCGTAGCCCCAGGCGGCGCGCAAGGTCTCTTCCCTCTCGTGGGGGTCCTCGATGACATTGATGACGAAGCCGAGATTGACGATGTCGGCAGGCCGCCTTTCGCCGCCGGGCAGGAAATTCGGGTCCCATCCGAAGGCCGAGTAGCCGTTGGCCCGCAGGGTGGCCACGTCATCTCCGCGTCCGCAGCCGTAATCGAAAAGTTCGTGATCGGGCTGCAGCATACCGTACCGGATCATGAGCGAGGCAGGCTGGGAGAGCCCATTCCTCGATATAGCGGTCTTCTCCCTGGCGACGTCCACTGCGGCTTCTCCCGCCGCCACCAGGCGCGGGCCGTCCACCCGTAGGCCCGCTTCGGCAAGCATGGCCGTCCAGTTGGCCCGCGTGCCGATGCGTTTGGTGTCCTTGAACAGGCCGAGATCCTCGGCCCTGCGCGTTATCGCCGCGAAGGCGGGGATGCGCGGATCATCGGGAGCGAGCAGCGTTTCCTTGCGGTGAAGGATCGGCGGATTGTCGCGCCGGGAGTAATCGATGATGGAAGGAACCCCGTCCGCGTCGAACGAAACCGACCTGAGCAGGGCCGGGAACGCGGACTTGGAAAAGTCTTCGTAGAGGAGAAGGGACTGACGGTCTGGCGAGGCCTTGGCGACGTTCCATTCGAAGCCGGGGGCGGCGGCCTCGGCGCGGGCGACCGCCTGCCTCATTTCCTCAGGGACAAACGGTAGAGCGTCCCTGTGGACGTACAGGAATCCGCCAACCCGCTTGCCTACTTCGCTTCGCCTGGCCACTTGGCGGCCTCCTCCGGCACTCGCCCTATCCGGCCTTGCCCCAATGATCCGTGATCGCCGCCGCCAGATCCCACGCGTCGTCGTCGTCGATGAAGGGCGACTGGCCGATGATGAGGCTGGACTGGCCCATGGGCACCTCGTTGGCGAGCTTCGCCGCGAAATGGCCCATGCCGAGAAGCTGCTCGGCCCCACCTTCGTCGAGCACGATGCGCGAGTTCACGTTGGACGCGACCTTCAGGCAGATCTTGTTGCCCACATTCGCCTTGATCTGCGAAGGCATGGCGTCCTTGTCAGGCCGCTGGGTGATGAGGACAAGGTGCACGCCGGCGGCCCGCGCCTTCGAGGCTAGCCTGACGACGTGGCTGGCGACCGCGTCCTGATACGGGCTGCCCTTGTCGGCCATCCAGTCGCCGATCTCGTCGTGGAACAGGAAAATGCGAGGCAGCCGCGCCTCAGGTTCGACTTTCTGGTTGTATTTCTCGATGTTCGGCGACGTCTTCGTGATCTCGGCATAGCGGCGGTCCATTTCAGCCACCAGCTCCTCGAGAGTCGCGATAGCATCTTCCTGGTTCGTGACGATGCCGCCGTCAAGGTGGGGCATGTTCCTGAGCCAGGGGTAGTCGGCACCGAACTTGGGGTCGACGAAACGCACCCTGACGTTCCGTGGCGAGTTCGTCGCCAGCAGGTCGAGCAGGATGTTCCGCGTCAGCACGCCTTTGCCGCCGCCGGACTCGCCCGCGATCAACGTGTGCGGCCCATGCTGCGGCTGGCCCCCGTTCTCCCCGAAGATGTTGAGATAGAGCAGTTCGCCGTCGTCCTCCCGTTCGCCGAGAAGGAAGCTGCCATTGGACACGGGGGCCGTCGCCTGGAGCGTCCTCCGCTTCCAGAGTTCAGCCAGGGAAAGGATGCTGCGGGTGGGCCGCCGCACCATGACGAGCACCTCGCCGCTACCGGGGCGTACGTCCGTCACCACCAGACTGTGCGAAGTCTGAAGCACCTCGCGGCGTTTCTCGACGTTGGCGACGGTCATCGTGTCGTTGCCTCTGAACTTGACCATGGCGGCGTTCGGCGTGAGACGGTCGCCCGTGATCTCGGTGTCGAGGCCATAGCTCCTGAGCGCCTGCCTCAGCTTGACCTTGACGTCGGCCAGCCATGCGTTGGCGTTCTCGCCCGCCACCGCTGCCGGGACTGACTCGATGTACTTACGGACAGACAGCGGGTAGCGGCCTACCGCTTCGTCGAAGGCGGTCACTGCCGCGGCCGGCTCCACAGCCGGGGGCGATGCAGGTTCCCGGGCTGCGGCAGACAGGTCCGGCTGCGGCAGTTCCGGTTCGGGGACGACAGCCTGTTCGGGCAGGACGGCCGCGCCTGGCACGGCTTCCGCGCCTGAAGGAGGCTTGCCGCAGTAAGCCGGGTCGGGCAGCCGCACCGTCAGCGGCTTTTCCGCGCGCGGGTCCTCGAAATGCCTGAAAATGCGCGCGATCTCCGGGCGGTCGAAGATGTATTGCCTGAGTTCTTCCTCCTTGGGCACGTTCGGCGTCGGCTTGCCCAGGACGCAGTCATGCACGAACACGAGCGACATCCCCCGGATCCGGATGTTGGCTGCGCCGCTGCGGATCATGGTCGCCCACGAACGGGCGTCCCGGTCGGCCACCGAGCGGGGGAATATGCCATGCTCAAGCAACAGATCCGCGATCCGCGAGCGCCAGAGGCCGCGGTTGAGGACGTCGCCGTCGAGCACGATGCGGTCCTTCAGGTCGACCGTGGTCGCCTTGGTCTGGTCGAGGGATCTCGCCGCCTCTTCGGCTTCGCCGGCCTGACCAACGAACTTGCTCTCGATCACGTGCATGTCGAGGACGGGAAGGCCGTCCTCCTCGCCCACGCAGAGCGCGAGGATATCGGCCTTCTTCTTGCTCTTCAGCCCTAGCGGTTCCGCGAAGTCGTCGAGCTGCAGCCAGGCGACGGGCGCGATGCCCTCGGGGAGCGACGCGACGAGCACCTGCTTGCTGAGAAGTAAGCCGAGAAGCTCCAGCGCGTGGTTCTCCTGGCGCGCCGCCCTCAGGACCACCCGCCCCGAAATGGAGGCGGCCTCGTTGATGCAGGCGTCGGCGAACCGCCGGGCCTCGGCGCCGGACTTGGGCGTGACTTCGGCGAGCTGCTTGGCGAGCCTGTCCTTCAGGGGGACGCTCGTCTTCTTCGTCGAGACGATCACGTTGTGGCTGGATCCCGCCCAGGCGATGTTCCTGATGACGTTGATGTTGTTGTTCTTCAGCAGCTGTTCGTTGGCGATCGCGTCAAAAGTGACTACCCATTCGGCCACGCCGTGAGACCGGTTGATCGCGTCGGCGATCCTGAGGTCGTCGAAATTGACCTCGCGCACCGGAACGAAGTGCTCGGAGCTTTCCTCCTTCTCGTCGCGGTGCAGGTCATGGATCACGTCGACATAGCGCTGGACCTCTAGGGGTCTGACGGCGGGGACGAGGAGGGTCTCGCTCTTGCGTTCGCCCATGCCGTGGGAAAGCCGCCGCGTCTCTTCGTCAGGCAGATGTTCGGCGAACGAAGGCCACACGCCGTCCTTTGGAGCCGAGGTCCGCCGCCAGCTTGTCTTCGCGCCCCGCGCGATCACGTCATGGAGGAGCACGATGTCGGCTTTGCGGGCCGTGGTCCCGTTCCCCACGGCGTCGACGTCCAGGAAGCCGACGCGAAGGCGCGAAAGGAAAGTCTGCGCCGCCTCGCTGGCGAGCACGCCATCCAGTTCCCTGCTGATCGTGACGTTCTGCTCGGCGTAGATCTGCCGCAGCCTGTGCTGGTTCGTGTGCGTCAGGATGAGGTCGCAGCGCAGGTCGGACTCCGCCTCGATCTTCCTCGCCAGTTGGTCCGCTAGCCGGGACGGCAGGTCGCGGTTGTCGGCGTTGTACAGGACGACTGAGAAGTTGGCGCGCTCGTGCGGGTTGAGGTCGAGGTACTCCCGCGCTTGGGCCAGCAGGGCGGCAGTGGCTTCCTTGGAGTAGCCGTCGAACGCGTCCTCGGCCCCCTCGTCCAGCGTCGGGGGTTCGAGCAGCGCGTAGTCGGCGAAGTCTTCGGTCTCGATCAGCAGCTTTTGGTCGGCGACACCGGGCACGAGCGTCATGGCCGGATGCCACGCGCGGCCGATCGCGTCGGTGACGCTCCGCGCATAAGTGCGCAGGTCCGCCCCGTTGCCGCCCGACACGAGCAGCTGCTTGAGTGCCTTGGCGACTTTCTCGGCCTTGGCTTTCGCTTCCGCAAGCCGGAACGGATGCCAGGGGCAGGAGATCGCCACGCTCGGCCTGTCCATCGAATGGGCCATCCCGATCGACAGGACAGGCTTCCAGAGGAGCTTTCTGCAGTCGTCGTTCCTTGCGGACGATCTGAGCAGGGCGAGCACCTCGCCGTACAGGGCAGACTGCTCGTAGAGCGCCTCGTCCATGAGGCCCTTGCCTCCGTCCGACGTGAAGGCGCGGACGGCTTGCGTGTAGCTTTCGCGGAATCGGAAGAACGCATCCCTGATGCGGGCCGCGTCGGCCGGAAGCAGGACTTGCCCCTTGAGCCTGTCGAGCGCCGCCATGAACTTGGCGCCCTCGTCGAGCGTCGCGTCGTTCATGTTGACGAGAGTGCCCTGCGGCGAATCGAAAACGTCCTGCACGGTCGCCCGGTTCTGCAGGTCGATGATGCCGTCTACGACCCGATCGGTCCTTTGCGAGCGCGTGAAGCTGCCCGCCCCGAGCAGCGCCAGGTTCCCGGCCTGGTTTGCGATCTCGGACATGTTCGCTGTGTAGGCGTTGGCGAACGAGTTCGCAGGCATGGTCCAGATCAGCTGGGTGGCGTACTGCGCCACCTTGAACACGTCCTTGGACCCAAGG
>NZ_RZSG01000047.1:0-18390 GCF_003997725.1 Mesorhizobium sp. M4A.F.Ca.ET.050.02.1.1 | reverse complement strand
CCCCAGGGGGTTATGGAGCATTCTCTGAACGGCAATGTTGCCCGCGCCATCGGCGAGCGTTCCGCTGACCTCACGATAATGCGCAAGCAGCAAGTTTATGCCGAGTGCAATAGCGGCATAGAGCAGGATGAAAACGGTCCCGACAATCTTCCCTCCCCAAGACCGATGGGTCACCCAGCGCACGCAGAAAATGGCGAAAATCAAGGCTGAGCCGATATTCACAAAGGAAAAGGCAAATGCTTCCGTGGCACCACCGAGGAAGCCTTGGTCGTTGCCCTTGGCCAAAAACGATCCGTTGAGGTACGTCTCAACCAGCAGGAGGAAAATAAGGAGCGCTACCCTGAAGAGATGAGCTGTTCCCTGCTGCAGCCTTGCAACGCGTTCCAGGCGGTGGTTCTTGCGGAAACTGGAAAGCTCTCGGGTGGCCTCGTGAAGGTCGGTACGCTTGGCATGAAGGGTATCCAAACCGACCGCTATTTCTCCCTTGAAGTCCGACAGGCTTGAGGTGTTCGCCTGCTGCAGAAGGCCGAACTGCTCCTCAAGGCCCAGGTTCGCAACGCGACCGGAGAAGAGGTGAAGCTGATCCTCCAGGATCTGATGGGCCGCCTTTTTCTCGTCCTGCACCCTTTCAACGATGGAGTGTTCGACCTCGTCGAGGGCCTTGGACGAGGACGATGGCTGGTCTTTTTCGCCATGCGCGGTTCCCTGATCGTCGAGGTCCATGTCCCGGGCAATCTTGTCGACGTTGAGACTCGGGAAAATGTCTGCCCCCACCCTATAGTCGTGGTTCGCTTCCATTATCCGATTGCGCAGCTTCTCGAGCGCTTCAAACCTCGCAGCCAACGTCTTTACCCCTACGATCGAACCGGAAAACACATGCTTGCGGCATGCCGCGCGCTTCGGCGCGCAGCAATCCCGCAATCGGCGTCTGTCATATCCGGCTTCCCCCACCCAGCAGAATGCAAAAAAACCATTCTGAATGTGCTCGATAGTACATCGACGGGCTACGTGCAAACTAAAGAGCGGCCCGACGAGCGCCCTACCGGCCATTGTCTTTCGCATCCGCGTACTTTGACTAAGCTGAGAGCTATTGCTCCAGTCCGCAAGAGTTATTGTCACACAGCGCTGACGCGATCGATTAGGTCCCGCCCATACAGAAAGATTCTCAACCCTGGGCACCCGCCAAACCTAGACCAGCGCCAATTTTGATAGCATTGTAGTGATGGGGAGAAGGGCTTGGACAAATCTCGATCTAAAAACCGCTCGGGTCAGTGGCGCAAGGGCAATGGCGTGGGTCGATCACGTGCCTGGCGTCGCGCAAGCGTGCCGTTGGGCCTGGTCTTTGTGATAATGGCTGCCGCTGCCGCCTTAGCCACGCAATCAGCTATGCAGCACACCGACCGAATACCAGACATTGGGGTTTCGAACTGGTTCGGGTCGAAGCCGGAGCCGATCGGTGGCGTCGCGTCCGTTATCGATGGGGACACGATCGAAGCCCATGGCCAGCGGATCCGCTTTAACGGCATCGACGCCCCGGAGAGCAAGCAATACTGCAGCAACGGCAAGGGATTCGACTATCCCTGCGGGCGCCGCTCAGCCGAGGCTCTAGACGCCTTTCTAGCGGCCTCCAGGCCGGTGCACTGCACCTTCGTAACTTGGGACCGATATCACCGGTTTGTCGGTGATTGCCAGCGAGCGGACGGCGTCAGCGTCGCTTCCTGGATGGTCGAGCACGGTCAGGCTCTGGATTGGCCCCGCTACAGCCACGGGGCCTATTCAGCGCAGCAGGCGAAGGCGGAGGCCGCGAAGCTCGGTCTTTGGGTCGGAACGTTTCAGGCGCCCTGGGAATGGCGGGCTGCGCACGCCGGCGATGCGAGGCCTTCGAGCCAGCCGCTCGACATCATCAGCCGCCGACAGGTAGCGCAAAGCTTTTCATGCCAGCCGCGGCGGACATGCTCGCAAATCAGCTCTTGCGACGAAGCCCAATGGTATCTCAACAACTGTCCCTGGGGTGGCAAGCTGGATCGCGATGGCGACGGAATTGCTTGCGAGACACTCTGTTGATGGCGCCGGGTAAGAAAGGGCTACCGATGCAAACGCCGTGAGGGCGGAGGGGATGAGAGAGATGGTGTTCTTTGCAACAATCGGACTTCTTATCATGGCCGTGGGCATCCCCATTGCTGCCATGTACGCCTGCGGACAGTTTGTCGGACAAAAGCCGCCACACGCGCGATTCAAGATGGCCGTTATGTTGGCGGTGGGGTTAGGCCTGTTCTCGGCCGTGGTAGGCGCATTGCTCTACGCTCGTGCCGGCGGCATGACCGTTTCCGAGTGGGTGATGCTGGCGTGGGTTTCCGGATCTGCCGTTACCGGGCAGATCGCCTTGCTGGAATTGCTGGGCCGCAAGCCTCTTTCGCCGCCCGCAACCGACTGACCGTTTCAGTCCGCTGACTCTTACTTGCCGCGGGTCGTCATCCATGGGGTCTCATGCGGTTGGCCCGTCGCCACAGCGCGCCAGTGCATCGCGAGCGCGATAATGCCCGCGAGGGTTAGCGCGCCAAAGATTGTTGGCTCAAGGCCCGGCAGCACGGTCGCATTGCCGATACACGGATCGGCCAGCTCCTTGTGAAATTCAGTGCAGATACGAGCGGGATCGTTTAGCGTCCGGAGCTGCGACCAATCCCAAAGGCTGGCGCCTGGGTCCTTTTTGCCGTCGTTCAGCATTACCGTCGCGGAGAGAAACGTACACCAGAAATAGACCAGCGCAATCGCGGGCAGCAGGGAGAAGACCGTAATCATGGCGCCTTGATAGACGCGGCCTTCACGCGAGCCCGTATCGATCCCGTCGAAGCCGACAACCGGTATTCGCTCATGCCATTTCGAGCCGGCGCGTAGGGAATAGACGCGTCCAACGAGTGAGGTTAGTGCGAGCAAAATTGAACATATCGGGATTGCGATCATTACTGCAGGCACCCTCGCCTTCATGACCAGCTTTGCACCGAATATCTCTTCCCCGCCTTGCGCGACCACCCAAGAATTCAGGGTGTAATAGAGAAGGAGCGCGCTGACCACAAACCAAACCTTGCTAAGCTGCGATTGCGTCATTTGCACCTCTTGATCGTTATGGGCGGCCACGGCTCGTTCGGCAGAAGGGCTACTGACCTACTAAATCAGCCGATAGCGCCATATCGAAATTCATTTTGAGTCGGGCACGGGCAATCAGATTTTTCGGCCCGACAGTGATGTCGAGAAGTTCAATCGACGGAGTGTCAGCGGAAATCTTCAATCCCGGAACGTTGGTATTGTGAACGGCCTTCAAAATCTCATCGGACGCGTCATTGATCTGCTTGTTGAGATCCACTTTCGAATGAGCCTCTAAATCTGCCAGGATCTGGGTTTCAAATAGGGATTGAGCTGCCTTCCAGAAGGCGTTGTCCAGGACGGTCGCGAAATGCAATTCACTGATCGAGATCGCCGTTCCAGTTCTCTCGACGCGGGGTAGCCCTGAGAGGTAAACCCAGCCGGTCGTATTCAGGAACTTACCCGGCAGCTTTGCCTGTACCTTCAAGCCAACCACGACGGAGCCAGCGCTAGGATAGAGATCAACATCGTCGATCTTGACATCGATGGCGCCTGCGGGCGTCTGCTGCTGGAAATCGCGACCCTTAAGGTTCTTTGACAGCTCGGCCAACAGCAATCCATAGGGTGCAGTTGCTTGCAGGGTGATATCGGCCTGACTTCGATCGGCTGATGTTTTACCCAATGGCGGCAGAGGCTGGGACTGCGTGGCAACTGGTTCTGCGGCAAGACTGGTCTTTGCCGCGACACGCACGGTCATCTTCATGCCTTGCGCTTCACCGACCAGGCCCGAAAAGCTCGCCGCTGTCGGCACGATGTTGAGATAGACGGGCGTGCTGTCCGCTCGGTCGATCTTGATCGAAATGGCGTGCCACTGGGCCTCAACCTTTGACCGAAGTGCGTCACAGGGCAGAGCTTTGGCGATGGCATCCTGTATCTTGGAACGGTGGTCATTGATCTGGCCGTTCAACACGTCGGCCAGTCCCAGAATGATCGGCCCTGCGCAGACTTGGGGGTGCCCCAGGTTTCCAAAATCAAGGCCGAGGCAGTTTTTGCCCACTACCTCTACCGAAGCACTGCTCACCCATCTGCCGGTTGGGGTTCCCGCGAGCACGGGGCACCACTTATCGTTCATATCGAGCTGCAGATCGAGGCCAGGGACCAGCCGAGCCTCGAAGTTCTTTCCGGAAAGCGAAAGCAGGTTGGCGAGGTCGCCGCCGACGCCGGCCTGACCGGTGACAAACAGCGGCTGTTCGACATGAACGCCATTGCCCGCCTGGGCCACGACAAGCGGGCCATCCGTTTTGATATCAGCGTGCCAATGATAGTCGGCGCATTGGTTCGTAGTGCCAATACTGGGAGCGGTAACGTCTGGCACTTCAACACAGACACGGACACCGACCCATTTGCACTCGGTATGATGTCCCAAGCGTCCTGGATTAATATGAGGAATACCGACACATCCGATGTGACCGTCTCCTTGCACCGGAACGGATTGCGGTATCTTCGATTGCGCTGCCTGCACTAGCGTCTCATACGGGATTTGCGCCACCAGGGTGAGCACGCTGTCCGTCACGGGTGCCGGCGGCACATCGGCAGTGCCACCATGGGGTGGCGCCTGGAACAGATTTTTTTCGCAGCCCGAAACGCTAAGCAAGATGAGAAGGACCGGAACGAACCGGCGAGCGGCGGCGGCAAAGTGAGCGACACGCAACTTCGTGTCCGGTCCGGTAAGCGCTGTCATGGACGTCTCCCCCAAGAATGCTCTGCACCTGCTGAAGCGGTGCGCTGAGGGTCACCGCTTTGCGATCTCTTCATGATCGAATGACCTTCAGGTCCCCCAAGCGCAGGCCGCCGAAGCGCCTGCCGCCAAAGACAACCGAACAAGCGATCCCGCCCTAGGAACTTCGCCGAGAACTCTATTCTTCACATTGACCGCACATTACTCTTTGTTGCATAGTGATGTAAGAGGAGTCTGGGGTTTTTGAAAGAAATTTCCCGATCAGCAGCGTGAACCGAAAGGCATTCGAGTGGAAGTTGTTAGCCGCTTAAACATACAGCGTCTGAACGCTAATCGTTTTAAGTCCAATCTCTCAATTACTATCGTCAAATAGAGTTCTATCGACTTTCCCTATTCCTTGGAGGGAGGAACCTACCATGGCCGCGACTAATTTGTTCGACGAGCGACGCCGCGCGGTAATGATTGCGGCTGCAAAACGATGGAAAGCACAGCCGCCAACGCCTGCGACGACGCAAGTGACGCCTTCGGAACAGGCGCGCTACGACGCTCGCCGTTCGAGCTTTGATCAGGCGAGCGAGCTGAAGGCACAAGGCCGTCTTCCGGTGTTCGTCGAGCGGAAGATAGGCCCTACCCTTGACTGGTACACCTTGCCGCCAGACGATGCTGCCCGAGCCGCTGGCCGGCCGGTCGCGCGCATCGTGGCCAACGTCGATCCCAAGGTCGATCCGGTCGGGTTTGCGACCGGGTTCATGGTCTCACCTAACGTTCTTCTGACCAACTGGCACGTATTTCCGGATCCCGGCTCGGTCCGAGGAACCGGCGCCAACTTTCTTCATGATGAGACGGCATCGGGGGTCGCCCGCGGCATCATTTTCGAGTTTGATCCGGACGCCCTTTTCTTCTCAGCGGAGGATCTCGATTTCGCGCTCGTCGCGGTGAAGCCGAAGGCGATCACCGGCGAGCTTCTCTCCTCTGTCAACTTCCTGGCGATCAATGGATCGCGGTCAAAGATCCTGCCTGGAATGCCGATCCGGATGATCGAATATCCTGACGGCGGGCCAAAACGCTATGCGATGCAGAATTGCCGGCTGCTTGAGCTGCGGGACGACGGTTTCCTCCGGTACGAGACCGACACCGAGGAAGGATCATCGGGCTCCGCCTGCTATTCGGAGATGTGGGAGGTCGTCGGTTTGCACCACGCCTCCATCCCAAAAATGCGGGGCAACACGATCCTCAACAAGGACGGTTCTCCGTGGTCACCTGGGCAACCAGACGACGGAATAGACTGGATTGCTAACGAGGGTGTGCGGATAAGCGCATTGGTCAAGGCCTTCGGCGGGCTTGTGCCGACCACGCCCGCCTCCAAGCATCTTTTGGACGAATTGCTGGCCAACACGACCGATCCCACCGATGAGGTCGCGAAGCTGGCGACGCCTCGCGCGCCAGAAGCGCTGCTATTACCTGATCCCTCCAAAATTTTCGCAAACACGAAAGGAAACGTGATGGGCGGCGTTACCATGAATTTTTCCGGACCAGTGACGATTTTCGTTGGTAGCGGTGTGCCGGCATCACAGCTTCCTCAGGCGGCGGCCGAGATCGCGAGAGACGAGGCGCTCGAGAAAGCACTTCGCTTCGACCCCAATTACGACGATCGAGAAGGCTACAACCCTGATTTCCTCGAAAACGATATCACCGTGCCGCTGCCTCGCATTTCGCAGGAGCGGGACCAGGAGATGTACAAGGAAAATGGCCAGACCGTCGTGCTCAAGTACCATCACTTCAGCCTGGCAATGAACGCTTCCCGGCGAATGCAGATGTGGTCAGCGGTTAACGTCGATTACGATCCATCGAAAAAGACCTCCAGCGGCCGCGCCTTCTTCGGTCAGGATCGTTGGGTATTTGACCCGCGAATCCCGCAGCAATACCAGTTGGGTGACCCCGATATCTACGCGCCCGCCAAACAGATTGACCGGGGCCATATCGTGCGCCGGGAAGACAATGCCTGGGGTGATACGCCAACGGAAATCGAGTTTGCCAATTCCGACACGTTTCACTTCTCAAATTGCACGCCGCAGCACGCCGCCTTCAACCGCTCCCAACCGGGAAAGCAGTGGCCGGGAGTTCAAGGCTTGTGGGGCGGCTTCGAAAATCACATTCAACGCGACTTGCAAACCGGTGACACGCGCGCCTGCATCATAGCGGGACCGATCTTGGACGGGAACGATCCGTCTGAGGATTTTGGGACCGGCGTCGTGCAGTATCCTCTTGTCTTTTGGAAAGTGGTTGCGGTCTCGGCGCGCGATACCAACGGGCGCCGGTCACTACGCACCTACGGCTTCAGGCTTTCCCAAAAGGATGTCGTCGACCGCTTCGGAGTGGAATTCGCCCCCGGCGAGTATGCACGCTATCAAGTCGCCCTGTCAGCCATAAGCGACGAGGCCGGCGTTATTTTTGACGATGTCCTCTTGCGCGCCGATACACACGCCGAGGCGTAACGAGGCACTCGGCGTGGCAGCGACGGCCAGCTGCCGCATATCTGATCTCGTCGCTCCAGAAGGCCGCCGCTCACGCGGCGGCTGCTTTGGAGGCGCTGAAACGCGCCAGATAGTCTGCGGCGCGTTGCGCGTGTGCCGCGGCGGCGAAGATCGCTCGCTTGTCCCCCTTCAGCACGGACAGCCAGTGACCGATATAGGCGGCGTGGTCATCGCGATCCTCAAGGTGCAGCCCCAGGTCGGCGCAAAGGAACGCGGCGCCCAACTCAGCAACAAGCTCCTCGCGGGAATAGCCGTCGTCTCCGAACCGCTTGCCGCCGAGATCACGGGCAAGGCGCGTGGCGTGCCGGGTCCAATGTGTCGACTCGTGTTAGGACCCATCTCCAGGGCGTCCTTTCTGTCATCTTCCTGAGCTCGAATCAGGACACTTTCTACGCTTGAGGCGCTGTTCCGCCGCTTCGCGGGGCGGGCCCGAGGGCCTGCCCCGCGAAGCGGCGGGTCGCACGAATTGGAGACCCCTTGGCCGAGCTGCTGTTCACGACTGATGAGTTTGCGCCGAATGGCACACCGTGCCCGGGCGTTCCTATGCTGCTCGATCACGAGATGCGGCTTGTCGAACCAGCTTGTGCCTGGCTGTTGCATATCGCTCTGGTGCGGGGACGAACGCGCAGTCGGCAGACCTGGCGCACCTATGGAGAAGCCCTTTATGACTGGTGGCAGACGCTCGAGGCCAATGAATGGATTTGGGACGAAATCGGCTTAGCCGAAATCGCCGCTTATCGGGATAGAATGCTCTCTCGTCCAAGCGAACACACTGGACGTGCATACGCGCGCAGCACGATCAACGGTCGTCTCAGAACAATGGCCCTCTTCTATCGCTGGTGCCTCGGTGCAAATCTTGTTCGCCACATACCGTTTACGGTAGATGAGCTGGCTCTATCTCGAAGCCGCCCCCAGGGCTTTCTGGCACACGTTGATGCGACTGGCGGAAGGCAGCTGGTCAACGAATTGACGGTTCGGCAGCCTCCGACACTGCCACGACCACTCTCGCCCGCCGCAGTGCGGCAAGTGATGAGCCGTGTGGGCACCAGAGACCGATTGATTGTCGAGTGGGCTGTCACAACCGGTATGCGCCGGATGGAAGTGGCCGGATTAAGACTGCGATCGCTTCCACGGTCCAGCGAGGATGCCTTGGTACCCATCAAAATCGACAGGACGAAGGGTGGCAAAGCGCGCACTGTCTATCCGCCACTGCCATTGGTCGATCGGACGATTGCATACTTGCATGAGGAACGGGCGGTCGCTGTCCGGCGCGCCAAATTGCGAGAAGCCGGCTTTGTTGAGCCCGATACGGTCTTCCTGACGGAAGCTGGCGGCGCGATGACCGCTCGCCGAATTGGCGCGATGTTCAGCACCTCGGCCGCAGCGGCAGGTGTGGCGACAAGCTTCCACGCCTTGCGCCATACATATGCGACCGCAATGCTGCGGTTCCTCCAACGGCGGGCACAAGACGAACCAGATCTCAACCCACTTCTTACGCTTCAGGTAATCCTGGGGCATGCCGATCTCGCCACCACAGCGATCTATCTGCGCGTTCTGGCGACAGACCTGAGCCTGGTGGAGGCAACTGTCGACGAACTCTATGAGGCTCTTCTGTGATGGTACGGCGGCGCAAGAATTATCGCCTCGATCGGTCACCCATACCGCTCATTGGCGCGCCCGGTTCTCTGGTGGTGAACTTCCTTGATCCGGATGGTCGGGCGGAAAATTGCTTCGACTTCTCTGTTCATAAAAGGGCGCCGCAAGTCGCCGCCGAAATCGCACTTGCCTTCCGCTATCATCATGCCGGCCACAGCCCGGCAACCCGCGTCGGAGACTTCCACGCCCTGCGTAAATGGTTTGCGTTCCTGGATGCGCACGAACCAGGCATAGGATCGATGAGCGATGTCGACACTGCGGTACTGCGTGCTTTTATCACCTGGCTCGACGCCAAACCCTGGGCGAAAAGTACGCGCCATTCCGCATGGTCCGTCGTCAAGCAGATGGTTGGCTGGCTGAAGCGAAACCGGCCCGATCTCGTCGCTTCCGATCTCGAAATCCCGTTCAATGCCTTCCCCCGCAAAAATGCGGAAACGCCCCCACGGGCGGTGCTCAGCAGATCGGAAATAGAAGCTGTGTTGGCGGCCGCGAGAAAAGACATCGAGGCGAGTTGGGACGCCTTCCGTATGGGGCAAAGCCTTCTATCGATGGTCGACCGGCGGCATATTGCGCAGGAGCGCGATCTGAAACGGCTCGATCTGGACGATCTAGGCGTGATGCTCGCGATCATCGTTGAGCAGTATGGTGGGCTGGTGCCGCGCCAGAGCGTGATGCTGGAGCGTGGCGCGAATCGTTCGCGATTGCACTTCGCGACGCTCAGGCATGGCGGCAGCCCGAAACTTACCGGCCATCTTCATATGATGCCCGAAACGCTCATCCCCTATATGATCGCCATCGGAGCGCAGACCTATGCCAATCCCGAAGCGTTGCGAGAGCTGCGTCGTGATTGCATGAGCGAGCATCTGCTTCTTGACGGGCGTTCGGTCATCAGATGGTCCAAAGGCCGTTCCAATCGAGTGCAACGCCGAAGCTTCCTTCGTGACAAAACCCTATCGGTGCCCAACCTCATCGACAGGGTTCTGCAGATGACGTCGCCGTTGCTGGCACATGTGCCGGCGCAAGATCGTGAGCGGCTCTTTGTGGTAGAGACGGTATATGGGTCGCGTACCGTCAGCCTGATACCTCCCTATCTCATGAGCAAGCACGTGCGTCTGTTTGCGCAACGGCACGGTCTTACCGACGACAGCGGCCAGCCTCTCTCTTTGACATTGGCCTCCTTGCGGGCGACTGGCCTCACTTTGGCGCATGAAGCACTCGGGCACGACATCCTGAAAACGCAAGTGTTGGCCAACCACGCCACTCCGGATACAACGCAGCGCTATATCGACCGACCGATCGTGCGAAGGGCTCAGCAACGCATCGTTGGCAGTCTTCAGGCGCAGTTCGTCGATCTCGTTCGCGGTGCTAACAGCGCTGATGATGAGAGATCTGATGCCTTGGCAATCGATGCCAGTCATGCCACGGCTGGTGGCTTCATTTGCAAAGATCCCTTCTCCGGTGTTGGAGAGGGTCAAAAAAGTGGCCGCCTATGCACGGCCTGGCTGGGCTGCTTCACCTGTCCGAATGCTGTTATCCCGCTTGACGCGGACGTCCTGGGGCGGTTGTTGTCAACGCGCGATGCGCTCGTTGCAGCACGTCAGACATTGGCGCCGGATCGCTGGCGGCTCCTCTACGCGCCGAAACTGGAAATCCTCGAGAACGACATCTTGTCCCGCTTCTCGCCGGAGCTTCACCTGGTCGCGTCCATGAAAACGGCGCCAGCTTTGCCGCTGATTGAATGAAAACGCATCCCGCCGGAAATCCTGTCGTGGTCGGATGGGCTGAAGCGCCGCTCTCGCCTTGGAGTCGCTTCGGCGACGATGAGTGGTTGCTGGACATCCGCACCGCCGGCCGGCGGCCCGACCAAAATAGAGTAAGCTGGGCGGTAGAGTTGCCGGAGGGAGCTGTCATCAGCGAAACGGCATGGCGCAGCCTCCATCGGACGGCAAAGCAGTTCTTATGGTCGATGGTCACCAACCCACCGACCGGTCGCAAACGTTTGTCACCGAGCTCCGTGCACAGCAAGAGCATCCCGCTACGAATCATGATCCGGTGGATGGCCTTCGATGGGCTGGAAACGTTCAGCGCCATCGATGTGACCGCGGTAGAGCGCTTGCGCGCTTGGCTGTTGGCGCGACCGGGATACAAGGCAAAGTCTGTACGTCCTAACACTATCGTCAACTACATCGTAGTGCTCAAGGATCTCTATCGACAGCGAGCCAAGCTCGATGATGCCCCGCTGGTAGACCCTCTGCCGCAAGAGACCACCTATGAAGCGGCAGGCTTGACGCCAGCGACGCGCGGCTCGATTCCATTCATTCCCGACGCCATTGCGATCTCATTGTTGAATACCGCGCTTCAGTGGGTGGAGGAGCATGGTCCGACAATCGTGAGAGCGGAGACACTGCGTCGCGAAGCGTGGGCATTGGGAGGGATCAACCAGCGCTCGTCTCATGCTCGTAAGGCCTTGCAACGTGCAAACCTGAAAGGTCCCGCGGGCGAAGGCCTGCTCGGAGCCTATGCGGTCCGCCATGCGGTTAATCATCTTGTCGAAGCCTGCTACATCGTCATTGCCGGCTTCGTCGGCATGCGCGTGAGCGAAATCCTCTCGATGGAGACCGGGGCCATCGATTACCATCCGATCGGCGAGACTGGAGTTGCGCAAGCCTATCTCGTGGCCAGGCTGTTCAAGACTGTCGACCAGCATGGTGGGCGAGTTGAACGCTGGATTGCTCCAGAACCGGTGGTAAAGGCAGTGGAGTTGCTCGAACAATTGAGTGCACCCCTACGCGCGGCCTCCGGAAGGCGTGAGCTCTTCCTCGTCAAGAATACCCAGTATGGCGAGATTGTGCCCGTCACCCAGATGCATATCGGCTGGCGGATCAATGATTTTGCTCGCCACGTCGGGGTGCCGCTGCACGAGGGAGAGCCTTGGGCGTTCAGCACGCACCAGTTCCGGAAGACCTTTGCGCGATTCATTGCCCGAAAGGACAGGTCGCAGCTTCTTGGCCTCGCCGAACACTTCAAGCATGCATCGGTCGCCATGACCGCGCGCGGGTACGTCGGCAACGACTTCGATCTTCGCGAACTGATCGACCACGAAAACCGGGCTGAAACGGCGACGGCGTTGGAAAGGATGCTGCTGAGTGATCGACTTGCCGGTCGCATGGGCGAGCGAATCGCAGCGAACAACGCGCGGTTCCGGGGGCGAGCGGGTGAGCAGGTACGCCGGGATTACATCGAGTTCGTTCTCACCGATACCGATCTGCGCATCCATGCCTGCGACTATGGTTGGTGCGTGTTCCAGCGGGAGACCAGTCGTTGCGGCGGCGAGGTCGGTCCCAGCGAGGCGGGCCGGAGCCCGGCCGTCTGCCTGGGTTGCGCGAACATGGTGATTGAGCCGCGCCATGCGCCTTACTGGCGAGACCGTCGAGACCGAAATCTGAAATTGCTTCCCAAGGCTAGCACGATGACGGCCGCTGTTCTGACAGAAGCGATCGAACAGTGCGAGACTGTCCTGAGCAGGATCGGAGAACATGATGGTTGAACCACGCTCCCCTTCGGCTATGTCGGCGGCGCGGGCCTATCGTGCGGCTCTGGCCCGGCTCGTTCGTGGCGAAGGTCGCCATCCCGATCATCAAGGGCGTATCGTGAGAATCAGCCCTGCTTCAGTTGCACGTGAGGCGGGAAAAAGTCGAAACCCGCTCTACACGACACATCGGGACATCCTCGATGAAATCGAGGCCGCCGCTCAGGGACCCGGGCCTGCGAAGGATTTAGCCGAAAAGGTTCGCGAGCTGGAGGCCGAAATTGCCCTCTTGCGCGCCGATGCCAGACGTCATGCGGAAGAAAGGCGTGGTCTGGCAAGCCAAAACCTTGCGTTGTTCCACAGGGCAAGGACGGCGGAGGGGCAATTGGCGTCGCTACAGCGGCGAGCTGCAATGGCGCCCGCCGCCGAGCCGTCGGCTACGCGGCGGCGCTGAGTTCGGCCGAAGGTTGCTGCGCGTGCATCCAATCGACGGCCTTCTGAGCCCTGCTCGCAGCTGCAAAGATGGCGGAAGAATCATTGCGAAGGACCTTCAACCAGCTGGCAATGTAAGCCGCGTGATCGGGCCTCGGGCGAGCCGAAATCGATAAGTCAGCGAGTACCATCGCGGCCCCCAAATCGGCAATGACCTCCTCCATGGCATAGGCCTCAGAACCGAAACGACCTGAAAGGTCTCGGTCGAGCCGGTGCTTGGCTCCAGTCGCATGAAGGCCTTCATGAAAAAGGACGCTATAGTGCGACGCGCTGTCCTTGAAGTCGGCGATAACCGGAATATGCACCCTGTCGGCAGAGGGGAGGTAATATGCCTCGCTGCCGCCGAAGACGGTATTGATCCCGAGATTGGCGTAAAATGTATCGGCTTCGCTGATGCGGTCGTTGCCTAAACGGGCGACAATTGGCTCAGGCTCATATCCGTCAACTTGAGCGCAGTTGAACACCGAATAGCCACGCGCAAAAAGCATGGTGCGCTCCGAACCGTCGGTGTCGGCCTCACTCCCTTCGTCAGACTTGCCGCGAACCGGGCTCCAGAAGACGACCGTCGTTGATCGCTCGCCTCCGCGGACCTGGGCACCGAGGGCTTGCCATTGGCGATATGTTCCCCACACGCCTCTGGGATAACCCGCGCTTTGCGCTGCTGCCCAAAGCGTGAGAGTGTTCACACCGCGGTACGGCTTTCCGGAGGCAATATTTGTAGGTCGTGACGTCGCCGTTCCATCATGGTGCCACGGCATAACGAACTCACCAGCGCCGGCTTCAATCGCCGCGATGATCGCCTCGGTGACTTGAGCGTAGACGCCTGCGCGCTTCTGAGAGGTCATGATCATGCCCTCCCTGCTTGCGCTGCAACGGGAAGGACACTTGCGGTGAAACCTACTTCGTGGGCGATTGTTGCATAGTACGCCTGCGCATCCCGGAAGGCCTCGAAGGCAGGCATTTGGATAAAGTCGAGAGCCGGGCTGTAGTAGGCGCAGTCGCCGCCGTGACGGATGTCCGCGCGCGTCGCGGCGAAGAAGGCTTCGGCATGGGCAATTCGCTCGTCCGGGTTGCGGACATTTTCGGCGCGGGCATAATAGTGAGCCGGCAGATCGTCGACCTGCTCGACATTGAAGACCGTGTAGGCCTTCAGGAACGGGATGAAGTGCTCGGCCTCACCGCCGGTGGCCTCGTCGGTCTCGGTGCGCCGCAGGGTGTCGGCATAAACGACGGGAGAGCCCTTTTCGCCCTTGCGGACACGACCGCCCAGCTCGATGGCCTGCTTGAAGGTCATCCAGATCGGCGCGGCATAGTGCCCGGTCATCGCGGACGCCCAGAGCGTCAGGACGTTGATGCCGGCATAGGGCTTGCCGTTGTGGCGAAGCGGCCGAGAGACGTGGCCGGCGGCATGGGCGGCACTCCAGGGCTGCGTCCAGGGTTTCACGCCCTGCTCGAGGGCTTCGATGATCTGGTTGGTGATGCGGCTGTAGACGTCCTGCCGCGGGGTTTCGTTGGTGTCCGACATGACCTTGCTCCTTTTGCGTCGGGTTTTTCTCAAGACGCGGAGAAGCAGGGCCGGGCGATTGAGCCGGCCGGTCAGGCCCTAACACGGTCCCGCCTTCCCGGCGGGAGTGGTGCGGGCGGGGTTTGACCGGGCGGCGCGCCTGGCCGATATCGCGGCAAAGATTGAGAAAACCGTTGCAATGGGCAGATCGCCGGAACGCCTACCCGCGCGGCAGGGAACTAGACAGGAAGCGCTCCTGCAAAGGCAGGCAGCACGCGCGTCAAGGCAAATGGACGTCGCTACAAGAGACGAACGCTGCCACAGCCGTTTTCAGGTACGAGCCCATGGCTGGCCTATGCGACTGGGAAAACGATGACGATCTGGGCGAGAGCCCCGCGACCGCTACTTTGGCTGTGTATAGTCGACCTTCTCACCGTCTTCTTTGACGAAGTCGCGCACCGGATGGTCGAGCAGCGCCAGCACCGCTTCTGAAGGCCGGCAGAGGCTTGTGCCCTTCGGCGTCTCGACGATCGGCCGGTTGATGAGGATGGGGTGGGCGAGCATAAAACCGACGAGCTCGTCGTCGCTCCATTTCGGATCGGCAAGCCCAAGCTCGGCATAAGGCGTGCCCTTCTCCCGCAACAGCTCACGCGGGGTGATACCCATCGCCGCGATCAGCTCAAGCAGCCGTTCGCGACCCGGCGGCGTCTTCAGATATTCGATCACCACCGGCTCCTCGCCGCTGGCGCGGATCATGGCGAGCGTGTTGCGCGAGGTGCCGCAAGCGGGGTTGTGGTAGATCGTGATCGTCATGACTTGCCTTTGAATGGTGGGGCTTTCAGTGGCTTGATTGCTGAACGGTTTCGGGCCTGAGCAGCCAGCCCATCAGCGCCAGCCCGATCAGGGCCCCGAACAGCTCGGCGACGACGAAGCCCGGCAGATCGACCGGCCTGATGCCGGAAAAGGTGTTGGTGAGCGAGCGCGCCACCGCGACGGCCGGATTGGCGAAGGACGTGGAGGCGGTGAACCAATAGGCGGCGGTGATGTAGAGGCCGACCAGCCACGGCACGGCCTTTTGCTCGAACCGAAGACCGGCGAGAATGACGGCGATAGGCCCGAATGTCGCTACAGCTTCGGAGAACCATTGCGCGGGGCCTGCACGTAGTTTCGTCGCGACCTCCAGAACCGGCAGGGCGAACATGAGATGCGCCGCAAGCGTGCCGGCGACACCGCCGACGAGTTGCGCCAGCAGATAGGCCGGAAGATCGCGGGCCGGCAGCGTCCGGTTGAGGCAGAACACCAGCGAGACAGCGGGATTGAAATGCGCGCCGGAGACCGGCCCGAGGATGGTGATCAACACCACCAGCATGGCGCCGGTCGCCAGCGTGTTGCCGAGCAGCGCCAGCGCCGTGTCATGCGTCAGCGTCTCGGCCATGATGCCGGAGCCGACTACCGTTGCGACCAGGAGGCCAGTGCCCAAGGCTTCGGCGGCAAACCGACGGCGAAGATCGAAGGTTGTCATTTCATATTGCTGCCTGGTCCCCGGGATTCGCCTTTGATTGGACCGTTTCCGCGGCCAAAATGCCCTGCACCTGTTAGAACGGTCCTTCCGGAGTAAAACCTATAAAATCACGATACCCAGGTAGATGAGGGTAGATAGCGCGAAAGGCAGCCATTTGGATTCAATATTTAACCGTCTCCCTATGGCTTTATGCTGGTCGGCGGAAAGGCCGGCCAATTCCTGCAGGTCGGCAAGCGTGTCAATCACTATGGCATCAATCTTCGACAACATGAAAAAATAGAGGCTCCAGCTGACAACGAAGGCAGACGTTAGGCCGATAAGAACAAGGTAGTCTGGCCAACTCCAACTGGACAACTGCCAAAGCGGGCGCAGCATTTCACCCTTAGTCTGGTCTCGTTCGATCAACCAGGCTCCGAATCCAAGAACGGCACCGAGCGCCGCGAGGATGATGAGGCGTCTCGTATCCATGTTGCGCTTAAAAAGGTCGAAATAGATGTCAGCCGGATCCACCAAACTCACCTCCTTTGGCTAGGCTGTCGGCGAGAAGCCTGACCGACTGCGACAGGCGCTCGCCTGAGCTGCATACCTGGCTGAAGCACCGCGAAGACATGTCTATAGCCCCGGATCAGGCGTTCCAGCAGCGCATCTATCATATGTCGCTGCTTGGTGCGAACGTCATCATCTTGAGCGCTTCTGGCGCGTTGCGGCACACTTATTTTGCGTGTTCGTTTTCAGCTGATTCATTGGTTCTGCCTGGTAAGAGCAGGGCCAACGTTACTGCCCTTCTTTTCCAAGCGAGAAGCGGTATACATTGCTGTCACGTTTCTGAAATCCAAGCCTTTGGTAAAGCCGGTTTGCAGCCTCTCTGGATGGGCGGGAAGTCAGATCGACGGTCTTCGCTCCCGCGGCTCCTGACCGAGCGAGCGCCTCGCGAGTGAGGGCTTCGGCAATTCCTTGTCCGCGATAAGCCTCGTCAACGACTACGTCCTCGATGATTCCGCGCACCCCTGTGGGAATGCGGAAGACTACAAGAGTAAGCATACCGACAATCTTCTCGGAGGCGCGTGCGGCCAAGACGATGGTGGCCGGAGAAGCCACAATCTCTCCAAGTTCACCCTTGCTAGGCATCCTGGCTGATGATGACAGCTGCCTCACCAGTTCTGCGAACGCCTCAGCGACCGCCGGCGTGATCGCAATTACTTCTTCTATCTCAATCTGCAATGAGAACCCGCCCCCTGCTTCGACCATCGCAACGCGAAATTACCCACCGTGCGAATGACTGCAACGGCCTCCGCGCCGGCACCAAGAGTAAGGTTTGATCAATAGTGTCCAACGCATATAGCGCTGGGCCTAACGCGCTCTAATAAGCCGTCCGCTTCTCTCCATCACGATTATTGCTGTGCCGGTTTCGGCATATCCAATTGCAGCCATCCGCTGAATGCAGATATCGCCGTCGACACGTACGTCGAATAGAACCGATCCTCCGGTTTTGTCCGCGGCGTCAGCCACGCGATCACCGAACGGTTGGTGCACGCCCTCGCGATCGCCGAGTGACTGCTCAAACAACGCCAGTTCAACATGCTCCGCCACCATGACTGCCAGGGTGCGCGCCGGCTGGCGCAAGCAGCAATAGCAAGCGCTGGTTATCCACACTTCAGCCGCCACTCCGCAGCCGATGCGGCGTCGCAGTCGCGCTGTTCGCCGGCGCTACCTTCGCGTGTCCGCCCGGTGCTCAAGCCCTTTGCTGCTACTCGCCGGACTTTTTCCCAGAAGCCTCTTTGTCTTCGCCAGCTAAAGTAGCCGAAGTTAAATTTCGAGCGTTTCGGCTTGCTGGAAATTAGGGTCTCCGTGGATAGACCCGCAAGGCTTTTTGGGTGGTGCAAGGAAGACGAATGCTTGGACGTGGATTGATTAGAGCGTTGCGCCAGGACGACGCTCGACAGGTGCGCGCGCGCATTGCCGAACTGGAGCGCGACCTCATGACGACCACGCCTTTGGGACGCCATCGACGTTTCGAAGCCGGCCATGAACTTCGCAAGGCGAAGTTCCGCCTGGAGAAGCTCGAAGAATGCATCGGCCAAATACCGGAGAGCTCTGGGCGATAGCGGAAGCTTCGCCGGTTCCCATCCTTGCTCGCCGAGGCTGACAGCGTTCATTCCCCGTCATTCAACGTTCCTGAGTCAGTCTTTCTGCCGAGCGCGCCGGCCACCGCCTGATACATATGGCCGACCGGGCTCGGCTGTATGGAAGGCTGTCGATGGGCCGAGCTCCATCGACGAGTGCCATTTGCTATTCACCCAACGCTGCGCCGCGTTTGGACACCTATGCCTGTAC
>NZ_RZSG01000479.1:0-4710 GCF_003997725.1 Mesorhizobium sp. M4A.F.Ca.ET.050.02.1.1 | reverse complement strand
GCCTGAAGCTGCTTGAACAGGTCTTCAGCGCCTTCGCGCGCCAGGCGCTCCGGGGTCGCGGAATAGGTGTTGATGGTGATGACGCGGGCGCCCGCCTGGATGAACTCCGCATGCAGGTCGCGCACCAAATCCGGTTCGTCGATCAGCACCCTGGCCGACCACAGTGGCGTCGGCTCGGATTTGCTGCGCCGGACCAGTTCCTGGCCCATGCCGCCATCAGTGAGAATTACGGACTTCATGCCCTTAGTCTTTCATTGTTCGGATCCCAGAGCGGCTCGTCCTTCTGCACCACCGCCTTGAAACGGTCGCCGAAGATCTCGATCTCCAACGGGGTGCCGGGCTCGGCGAGGTCGGCGCGCAGCATGCCGAGTGCGATCGATTTGTCGATGCGATGACCCCAGCCGCCCGACGTCGTCTCGCCGACGATCCTGCCGTCATGCCAGAGCGTCGACATATAGGGCGCGTCGCAATCGCCGGGGTCCTCAACGACCAAAGTGACAAAGCGCTTCTTCACGCCCTGCTGCTTTTCGTTGAGCAGTGCCCCCTTGCCGCGGAACTCGGGCTTGTCCCATTTTACGAAGCGCTCCAGTCCGCCCTGCAGGATCGAATAGTCGGTCGAAAGATCGCCCTTCCAGGCGCGGTAGCCTTTTTCGAGCCGGAGCGAATCCAGCGCATACATGCCGAACGGCTTCAGCCCGTGGTTTTGTCCGGCGGACCAGACGGCATCGAAGACCGTTGCCGTGTCGGCGACCCTGGTGTGGATCTCCCAGCCGAGCTCGCCGGCGAAGGAGACGCGCACCAGCTTCGCCCAGCGTCCGGCGATCGTCGTTTCCTGATGCGTCAGCCAGGGAAGCGTGAGGTCGGCGGCGCAGACCCCGCCCAGAATCTTGCGCGAGTTCGGGCCGGCGAGGATCTGGGTGGAATACTCCTCGGTGCGGTCGGTCAAGGTGAAGGTCGCATTCTTGGGCATGCGCGATTTCAGCCATTCGAAATCGTGCCATTGCGCGACCGCGGCGGTGATCAGCGTCATCTGGTCCTCGCCATGGCGCACGACCGACATTTCGGTGACAATTCGGCCCTTGTCGTCGGAGAAATAGACGAGGCCGATGCGGCCGGGCTTCGGCACCAGGCCGGTGACCTGCAGCGCCAGCCAGTCGGCGGCGCCCGGACCTTCGAGGTTGAAGCGCGAGAAGCCGGGCAGGTCGAGGATGCCGGCGGCATCGCGCACTGCCAGGCATTCCTCGCGCACGCGGTGCTGCCACGGCCCGTCGCGGCGGAAGGTCAGCGTCGATTCCTCCGACGTGTCGTCGCCGGGCTGAGCGTACCAGGTGGCGCGTTCCCAGCCATTGTAGGCGTCGAACTGGCCGCCGAGCGCCTTGATGCGATCGTGCAGCGGCGACAGCTTGCGGTTGCGGCCCTCCGGCCAGGCGTGGCGCGGGAACTGGATGGCGTATTCGTTGCCGTAGATCTCCATGCCCTTGGCGACGCAATAGTCGGGTGCCGAGGCAAAGCTGGTGAAGCGGCGCGGATCGCAGGACCACATGTCCCATTCAGTCTGGCCTTCGGTGACCCACTCTGCCAGCACCTTGCCGGCGCCGCCGCCTTGCGCGATGCCGAAGGTGAAGACACAGGCCTCGAAGGCATTGGGCACGCCGGGCATCGGGCCGATCAGCGGATTGCCGTCCGGCGCGTAGGGGATAGGCCCATTGATCACCTTGGAGAGGCCGGCGGTGCCGAGGATCGGCACGCGCGCGACGGCGTCGGCAAGGTAGTGCTCCAGCCGGTCGAGATCGTCGGGGAAGAGCTGGAAGGAAAAATCCTCCGGCATCGGGTCGTTGTGGGTCGCCCAATGCGCGCGGCAATTGCGCTCATAGGGGCCGAGGTTCATGCCGGTCTTTTCCTGGCGCAGATAGTAGGAGGTGTCGACGTCGCGCAGCAGCGGCAGCTTTTTGCCCTGTTCCTTCGTCCAGGCGGCAAGCTCGGGGATCTCCTCGAACAATATGTATTGATGGCTCATCACCATCATCGGCACTGCGCGGCCGAACATTTTTCCTAGCTCGGCGGCGCGGTAGCCGGCGGCATTGACCACGATCTCACAGCGGATTTCGCCCTGCGGTGTGGCGACCACCCATTCGCCGTTCTCGCGGCGAGCGCCGGTGACCGGGCAGAAGCGGATTATCCTGGCGCCCATGTCGCGCGCGCCCTTGGCCAGCGCCTGCGTCAGCTGCGCCGGATCGATGTCGCCGTCGCTCGGGTCGTAGAGCGCGCCTTTCAGCTCATGCGTCTCGATGAAGGGATAGCGGCGCTTGATCTCGTCCAGCCCGACGACGTCGATGTCCATGCCCTGGTAGCGGCCCATGCCCTTGGCGCGCCGGAATTCCTGCATGCGCTCCTTCGAATGGGCGAGCCTGAGCGAGCCGGTGACGTGGTAGTTCATCGGATAGTCGACGGCATCGGCGAGCCCGCGATAGAGCTCGGTCGAATAGCGCTGCATGTTCATCAGCGACCATGAGGACGAGAAGGTCGGCACGTTGCCGGCGGCATGCCAGGTCGAGCCCGAGGTCAACTCGTTCTTTTCGAGCAGCACGCAATCGGTCCACCCCGCCTTGCAAAGGTGGTAGAGCGAGGAGGCGCCGACGACCCCGCCTCCGATGATCACCACGCGTGCCGTGCTCGGCAAACCCGCCATGTTCTTCCCCTCCAATCAATAGACAGGTGGCGAAACCACCCAGATGACCACCGCCGGCTCGGCGCCGGGATTGCGCCAGCGAAACGGCTTGCCATCGAAACGAAAGCTGTCGCCTTCGCCGAGCCGGTGCCAGACGCCGGCAATCTCGATCTCGAAAACACCCGACGTAACATAGCCGGCTTCTTCGGTCGGACGGCGCGCTTCGGTCTTCAGCTCCGCACCCGGCGCAAATTCCGAGCGCAGCATCTCGAAGCTACCGCCGAGGTCGGGCGACAGAAGCTCCTCCACAAGTCCGGATTCGCTTGTGCCAAGCGAGCGGCGGCTGCCGGCACGCACGACCACGCCGCGCTCCGCCTCGACCGGCACGTCATGGCTGAAGAACAGGCTGATCGGCACGCCGAACAGGTCGGCGAAAGCCCTGAGGTCGCCGAGCGAAGGGACCGACAGGCCGCGCTCTACCTGACTGACCCAGCCGACGGAGCGGCCGAGCCTCAGGCCGATCTCGGCCAGCGTCAGCCCGCGCGCCTTGCGCAGCGCACGGATGTCGCCGGCCAGCAACCGCTCGCCATTGTCCTGTTCCGGCCTGGGAGCGGTCGAGACCATCGGCCTTCCGATGAAAAATTGGAGACAAATTTCATGAGAGGGCAACTCCATGAAAAAATCAAGAGGATTTTCATGATGCCACAAGATTTGCTTGCGCGTTTTTTGCGGTTCATGCAAAGGCTCGGCGACGAACGGCGAATGGGGACGTCCGGTCGGGGGCCAGGTTTCAAGGAGTCTGTGCGTGGTCCTTCGCGGGAGCCGGTTTGGTTCCCGGTCACGCGCAAAGGGACGACCCATGCTGGAAAACAACAGCCGGATAGCCAAGGATGCGGCGATCGTCGACGAGGCGATCACGTCGCGCCGCTCGGTGCGCGCCTTCCTGCCCGATATGGTCGACGACGAGACGGTCCGCGACATCCTTTCCGTCGCCGCGCGCGCGCCATCCGGCACCAACATGCAGCCTTGGCGGGTGTATGTCACCAAGGGCGATGTCAAGCAGCGCATTTCTGAGGCCATCCTCAATTCAGGCATCCGCGCCGAGAAGGCCGAGTGGGACGAGTATCGCTACTATCCCGACCAGTTCTTCGAACCCTATCTCACTCGTCGCCGCGCGAACGGCTTCGGCCTATATGGCGCGCTCGGCATCGGCCGGCGCGAGGTCGACAGGATGCGGGCGCAGCACGATCGCAACTTCGTCTTCTTCGATGCGCCCGTCGGCATAATCTTCACCGTCGACCGGCGGCTGAACAAAGGATCGTGGATCGACTACGGCATGTTCTTGCAGAACATCATGGTGGCAGCGAGGGGAAGGGGCCTGCATACCTGCCCACAGGCGGCCTTCGCGCCTTATCACCGGCAGATCCGCCCGGTTCTCAACATCCCCGACGAGGAGATCGTCGTCTGCGGCATGGCGCTGGGCTACGAGGACAAATCCAAGCCCGAGAACGAATTTCGTACCGACCGCGCGCCGCTGGAAGACTGGGTAACGTTCAGCGAGTAACGGCCGCCAGCCAGCGCCAGCGGCCTTACTCGGTGTTCACATGCGCGCCGTGGCCGCTGACATGGGCGCCGTCCTGCGGCGTCAGCCGCAGATACGCGAACAGCGCGCACAGCGTGATCAGGCCTTCAATCAAGAACAGGATGCGGAAATCGTTGACGCTGGCATGGCCGCCGCTGGCGAGCAAAGACAACAACGCCGCCGCCAGGCCGACGCTGATCGCCACCGCAAGCTGCCAGAGAATGTAGTAGAGCGCGCTGAAGCGGGCGAGTTGCTCGGGCGCGACATCCGAATAGGAAAGGTTCCCGGTTGAAGCCCATTGCACCGAGCGGAAGACGCCGAAGATGAAGATGTAGGCGAGCACGATCCAGGCGGGCAGACTCGCCTGCATCGAGGCGAAGCCCGCGACGAGGCAAGCGACGATCGGCGTGTTGGTGACCAGCACGCGGCGGAAGCCAAAGCGGTTGAGGATGCGCGGCAT
>NZ_RZSG01000478.1:0-4721 GCF_003997725.1 Mesorhizobium sp. M4A.F.Ca.ET.050.02.1.1 | reverse complement strand
CCACCGCCGTCGGCGGCATACCGGAGATATTCGGCGAAGCCTCCCCTGCCCTGATCCGTCCCGATCCGAACCAGCTTGGCGACAGGCTGAGCGACGCGCTCTCCGATCTCGGCGCCTATCAGCGCCTGATGCCCGGGGCGCCCGACCTCAGGGCACGATTCGGCGCCGACGTCATGGCCGCGGAGATCGAGAAGGCCTATTTTGCCGCGCTCCGGCGCTAGAGCGTGGTCGATTTGCTCTGGGACGTTTTCTCACGCTGACCAGCCCCGTCCGCCTCAACGCAGGGTGGCAACCGGTTCAAAGCCATCTGTTGTCTCAAGGGTTTCTTAGCTCTCTTTTGCTATTCAGCCGAGCGAACCCCGCGGACAATCCAATGAACGAGATCGACCCCGCACGCCGCTTTTCAATGAATGCGGTACGCAAATTCGACGGCCCTGCCGAGAGCGAAGCAGCGAGCGGCCTGAACGATGTGGCGCGTCAGGTCGCCTCGCAGTACCGGCGCGATACGATGTCGCCGATCATGGTCAGCGGCGTGCTGCGCATGGTCGAATTCGCGCTGCTGTTCGTGTCGGGCCTCTGCCTCTATTTCTACTATGTCGGCTTCTTCAACTATCTCGCCTGGCAGTATCCAGTAACGATCGCCGCCGCCTCGTTCCTGGCGGTGGTGCTGCTCGACGTCACCGATTCCTACCAGATCGCCGCCCTCATGCGGCCGATCGCCAGTTTTGGCCGGGTGCTTCTGGTCTGGGCCGGGACTTTCGCGCTGATGGCGTTGACGGCCTTCGCCATGAAGATGTCGGAGGACTATTCGCGCCTCCTGTTCGGCACCTGGTTCGTCGTCGGCTTCGTGCTCATCTTCGGCCTCCGGCTGGTGATGTCCAACCTGATCCGGCGCTGGGCCCGCGATGGGCGCATGGAGCGGCGCGCCGTCATTGTCGGCGGGGGCAAGTCGGCGGAGATGCTGATCCGCTCTGTCGAGAGGCAGCCCTACAACGACATCCGCATCTGCGGCATCTTTGACGATCGCGGCGACAAGCGCTCGCCGCCGATCGTCGCCGGCTATCCCAAGCTCGGCACCATTTCCGAGCTGATCGACTTTGCCCGCATCGCCCGCATCGACATGCTGATCGTGTCGCTGCCGCTGACCGCCGAATCGCGCGTGCTGCAGCTCTTGAAGAAGCTGTGGGTGCTGCCGGTGGACATCCGACTGTCGGCACATTCAAATGCGCTGCAATTCCGCCCGCGCGCCTATTCCTATATCGGCTCGGTGCCGATGCTCGACATCTTCGACAAGCCGATCAACGACTGGGACTCGGTCGCCAAGCGCGCCTTTGATATCCTGTTTTCGATCATCGGCATCATCGTCTTCTCGCCGGTGATGCTGGTGACGGCCATCGCCATCAAGCTCGACAGCAAGGGGCCAGTGCTGTTCAAGCAGAAGCGGCACGGCTTCAACAACGAAATCATCGAGGTCTACAAGTTCCGCTCGATGTATACCGATCGATCGGACCCGACCGCCAAGCAGACGGTGACCAAAAACGATCCGCGCGTCACCCGCGTCGGCCGCTTCATCCGCAAGACCTCGATCGATGAACTGCCGCAATTCTTCAACTCGCTGTTCGGCTCGCTGTCACTGGTTGGACCGCGCCCGCATGCGATCGCCGCCCAGTCGCACAACCTTCTCTACAACGAGGTGGTCGACGGCTACTTCGCCCGGCACAAGGTCAAGCCGGGCGTGACCGGCTGGGCGCAGATCAATGGCTGGCGCGGCGAGCTGGACACCAATGAAAAGATCCGCATGCGCACCGAATACGATCTCTATTACATCGAGAACTGGTCGCTGCTATTCGATCTCAGGATCCTGTTTCTGACCCCAGTGCGGCTGCTCAACACGGAAAATGCCTATTGAGCGCGGTCGCCCATGAGCTGCCGGCGGCCGCGATCAACAAGTTGCCGCCTCAGGCGGTCAACGCCAAGCTGATCGCACTGATTGCATCCGGCGCGGTCTTTTTCGGCCTGCTGCTCTCGGGCTTCGTCATTGACGAGCCGGCGCCCTATGACCTCTACATGGTCGGGATCATCGCCGTGTGGGGGGGGTTCGGCCTGCGCATCTCGCGCGCGGTGGTCCCACTTCTGGTGCTGCTGATAGTGATGAATATTGGCGGCATGATCTCGATGACCCAGATGGCGAATCTCGCCAACACGCCGCTCTACCTCGCCGTCTCGATGTTCCTCGCCTTCACCGCGATCTTCTTTGCCGCGGTCACGTCGGTGCAGCCTCGCCTCTACCGGCTGATCTTCATCGCCTATGTCGTATCGGCGGTGCTGACCGCGCTGCTCGGCATCGCCGGCTATTTCCACGCCTTCCCGGGAGCGGAGGTGTTCACCAAATACGACCGCGCCGCCGGCGCCTTCCAGGATCCGAACGTGTTCGGACCGTTCCTGGTGCTGCCCGGCGTCTACCTGCTCTATCTGCTCCTGACCGGTCCCGTCGCGCGTATGCCGCTGGTCGCGGCGCCGCTCCTGATCATCACCGCCGGCATCTTCTTTTCCTTCTCGCGCGGCGCCTGGGGCATGTTCGCGGTTTCGGCGGTGTTGCTGACCGGCGCACTCTTCCTGCAGAGCAACAGCGGCAAGTTCCGGCTGCGCGTGGTGATCATGACGATCGCCGCCATCGCGCTGCTTGTCATCGCCATGGTCGTGATCCTGCAACTGCCAGGCGTGGCCGAGATGTTTTCCAGCCGCGCCCATCTCGAGCAGAGCTACGACACCGCGCGCCTTGGCCGGTTCGCCCGCTACACGATCGGCTTCCAGATGGCGCTGGAGCATCCGTTCGGCATCGGCCCGCTGGTGTTCGGCACCATCTTTGGCGAGGACACGCACGACATCTGGCTGAAGATGCTGATGGACTACGGCTGGCTTGGCTTCATCTGTTTCCTGACGCTGACAGTGTGGACGATCGTGGCCGGCTTCCGCATCCTTCTTCGCGACCGGCCCTGGCAGCCCTATCTCTTGTGCGCCTATGTCGCCTTCGTCGGCAATATCGGCCTCGGCACCTTCATCGACATCGACCACTGGCGCCATGTCTACCTGCTGCTCGGCCTGATCTGGGGCGCGATCGCGCTCGAATACCGGCATCAGAAGGAATTGCGGCTGGCGCCCGCATGACGATCCGCTTGCTGCCCGACCGAGGCGGCCACAGAAATCGCTGATTTCAGGAGAAGAGACTTTTGGGGGCAAGTCTCTGGTTTGAATGGTCGGAGTGGCCGGATTCGAACCGACGACCCCTTGACCCCCAGTCAAGTGCGCTACCGGGCTGCGCTACACTCCGGACCGGCCGCGATCTATCGTGATAACCCCCTGCGGGTCAACCGAATTCCACCACAGGGCCCCAATCCTGAAAGCGGAATCCGGTTTTCCGGAAACATTGCCGGGGCCGGCTTATCGAACAGCTCTCGCCGTCAGGCGATCCGGCTTTCCGGTGGCGCCATCGCCGCCGCGCCAATGACGGCATCTTCGGGGAGCTGGAGCGCCACAGCGATTCGTCGCAGCTTCGAAGAATCAGTATCCCTGCCACTTTCGATTTCGGCGATCTCTTGAATGGACAGGCCGCAGGTCAGGGACAGCTCTTCGAGGCTGTATCCCCTGGTCTCGCGGGCGGTTTTGAGGGCGCTATGGCCGGGCGTTGCAATCAAATCAGTCAGAACTTCTCGTCTTGCAGTGGCAGGCATTGGCAACTCCTTGGGTTTGAAACACGCTGATCAAATCATGGGTTGCCTGAGACGAGCGAGACAATGACCGCTCGGCGGCGATTTGCCAAGCGCCAAAGCGGGCGTCACACCATCGTGAAGCGACGCCGGAACGACTTAGGAAGAGGGAACCGGCCAAATGCGCGGTCCCGTCTTTCGCGAGGTCCAATCAAGTTCTTTTGAAGAACCGAACATCGAGTTGAGCCTCCGTTCGTTCCGCGGATGTCGCTGGCAAGCCAGACAGGTGCGCCAGCCATTTCAGGAAGGATCGGGCCACGCCTGTCGTGGCATTCGCGCCGGCCACGCCGGACGACCTCAGGCCCGGCGCTGTCGTCTTCGCCACTGCGCAGCGCGTCGGCGACGGCATGCTGACATCCGGCCGCGTCGTGGTTGGCAACAACGGCGTTGTGCCGCCGATGTGGGCGATCATCTCTGCAACCGGGGCAAACGCCCAGCCGAAACGGCGCGGATGTCACTCAGACACAATCCAGAAACAAAATTCTACAGTCGGGAAAAATTGCCGAAAGAATCCAGGAGGATAGTCCCGATCGCGGCGCTCGAGCCACCGATTTGGTCCGGTGCCCTCGGAATGCGGCCCGCGCAAAAGGAAACGATATCATGAAGAAGTCCCTTCTCTCCGTTCTCGGGCTGGCGGTGGCCCTCGCTGTCTCGATGCCGATCCTCGGCGCGACCAGCGCCGATGCTGCTCCGGTGCACCACAAGCATCACCGTCATCATCATCACCGCAAGCATCACCACCACCACCATCATCATCACCACCACCACCAGAAGGTCCTGGCGAAGAAGGCCTGAGCAAGCCGGCTTATCCGACAGGAAGGGCGGTTTTTGGTTTTGCCACAGCCGGCCTTCCTGCCGTGATCCGCAGCGCCGCATTGCATGGATTCGGCAAGACATCGCCTTGTCCTGGCCGCAGCCCGGCTGCTGCTAACGCTTCGCCACCCTGCTCTTGTC
>NZ_RZSG01000477.1:0-4724 GCF_003997725.1 Mesorhizobium sp. M4A.F.Ca.ET.050.02.1.1 | reverse complement strand
AGGTTCTGACGGTCACGCCCGAAATCTTCCCGCTGATCAAGACCGGCGGGCTTGCCGACGTGACCGGCGCCTTGCCGATCGCGCTGGCCGGCAAGGGCGTGGCGATGCGCACCCTCATCCCCGGCTACCCCCAGGTGATGGCCGCCTTCAAGAAAAAGAAGGCCGTCTACCAGTACCCGCTGCTGCAGGGCGGCAAAGCCTCCATCCATGCGGTTCAGATCGCCGGGCTCGACCTCTTCGTACTCGACGCTCCGCATCTGTTCGACCGCCCGGGCGGCCCTTATGGTAACGCCACCGGCGCCGACTGGCCTGACAATTGGCGGCGCTTCGCGGCGCTCAGCCAAGTCGGCGGCGACATCGCCGGTGGCGCCATCTCAGGCTATCAGCCCGACATCGTGCATGCCCATGACTGGCAGTCGGCGATGGCGCTTGCCTATATGCGCTACGGCAAGGCCGTCGGCGTGCCGTCGCTGATCACCGTGCACAACCTCGCCTTCCAGGGGCAGTTCGGCGCCGGCATCTTCGGCGAGCTCGGCCTGCCGGGCGTGGCGATGGCGCTCGACGGCGTCGAATATTATGGCGGCGTCGGCTATCTCAAGGCTGGCCTGCAGGCCGCCTGGGCAATCACCACGGTGAGCCCGACCTACGCGCAGGAGATCCGCTCGCCGGAATTCGGCATGGGTCTCGACGGCCTGATCAACATGCGCGCCATCGATCTCCACGGCATCGTCAACGGCATTGATGTCGACATCTGGAATCCCGAGACCGACAAGCATCTTGTGGCCAACTATTCGGCCGAGACGCTTGCTGCGCGGGCCAAGAACCGCAAGGCGGTGGAGGACCGTTTCAATCTCGAGAGTGACGACAGTCCGATCGTCTGCGTCGTCAGCCGGCTGACCTGGCAGAAAGGCATGGACATACTGGCGGCGGCCGTCGACGGCATCGTCGCGGCCGGCGCGCGCCTGGCAATCCTGGGCTCCGGTGATGCCGGCCTCGAAGGCGCGCTGCTTGCCGCCGCCGCCCGCCATCGCGGCCGCATCGGCGTCGTCGTCGGCTATGATGAGGCGCTCTCCCACATCATGCAGGGCGGCTGCGACGCCATCGTCATCCCGTCGCGCTTCGAGCCCTGCGGACTGACCCAGCTTTACGGCCTGCGCTATGGCTGCGTGCCGGTCGTCGCCCGCACCGGCGGGCTCGCCGACACCATCATCGACGCCAACGAGGCGGCGATGTCGGCTGGCGTGGCGACCGGCTTCCAGTTCGCGCCGAACAATGGCGGTGCGCTCGTCCATGCCGTCCACCGGCTGGTCGGCGCGCATGCCAACCCCACCGCGTGGGCGTCGATCCAGCGCCAGGGCATGAAGGCCGATGTCTCCTGGGACAGGAGCGCCGAGAAATATGTTGAACTCTATCGCCTGCTGCTTTCGAAAAGGGTTGCCTGAAGCATGATACGGACCGTCCCCACCAAACCCTATCTTGACCAGAAGCCCGGCACCTCAGGCCTGCGCAAGAAGGTGCCGGTGTTCCAGCAGGAGCACTATGCCGAGAACTTCATCCAGTCGATCTTCGACGCGCTTGAAGGTTTTGAGGGAAAGACGCTGGTGATCGGCGGCGACGGCCGCTTCTACAACCGCGAGGTCATCCAGACGGCGATTGCCATGGCCGCCGCCAACGGCTTCGGCAAGGTCATGGTCGGGCAGGGCGGCATCCTCTCGACGCCGGCCGCCTCCAACGTCATCCGCAAATACAAGACCTTCGGCGGCATCATCCTGTCGGCCAGCCACAATCCGGGCGGTCCGCACGAGGATTTCGGCATCAAGTACAATGCCGGCAATGGCGGCCCGGCGCCGGAGAAGATCACCGACGCGATCTTCGAGAAGACCAAGACGATTTCGAGCTTCAAGATCGCCGACATCGGCGCGATCGACATCGATACGATCGGAACCGTCAAGGCCGGCGGCATGGCGGTCGAAGTGATCGATCCGGTCGCCGATTACGCCGAACTGATGGAAAGCCTGTTCGACTTCGACGCCATCCGCGCCAATTTCAAATATGGCTTCCGCATGCGCTTCGACGCCATGCATGCGGTGACCGGCCCCTACGCCAAGGAGATCCTCGAGCGCCGGCTCGGCGCGCCCAGCGGCACCTGCCGCAACTTCAAGCCGCTGCCGGACTTCGGCGGCCATCATCCGGATCCGAACCTGGTGCACGCCAAGCATCTCTATGACGAGATGATTGGCCCGGACGCGCCGGATTTCGGCGCTGCCTCCGATGGCGACGGCGACCGCAACCTGATTATCGGCAAGGGCATCTTCGTCACGCCGTCGGATTCGGTGGCGATGCTTGCCGCCAACGCGCATCTGGCGCCGGGCTATAAGGAAGGCCTGAAGGGCATCGCCCGCTCGATGCCGACCAGCGGCGCCGCCGACCGCGTCGCCGAGAAGCTCGGCATCGGCATCTATGAGACGCCGACCGGCTGGAAGTTCTTCGGCAATCTGCTCGACGCCGGCATGGCGACGATCTGCGGTGAGGAAAGCGCCGGCACCGGCTCCAACCATGTGCGCGAGAAGGACGGGCTGTGGGCGGTGCTCCTGTGGCTCAACATCCTCGCGGTGCGCGGCGAGAGCGCCAGGCAGATCGTCACCGAGCACTGGGCGACTTACGGCCGCAACTACTATTCCCGCCACGACTATGAGGAGGTCGAGACCGAGCGCGCCAACAAACTGGTCGACGAGTTGCGCGCCAAGCTCGCTTCGCTGCCCGGCACCAGCGTGCGCGGCCTGAAAATCGCCAACGCCGACGACTTCGCCTATCACGATCCGGTCGACGGCTCGGTGAGCAAGAACCAGGGCATCAGGATCCTGTTCGAGGGCGGCTCGCGCGTCGTCTTCCGCCTCTCCGGCACCGGCACCTCCGGCGCCACGCTGCGCGTCTATATCGAGCGCTACGAGCCGGATCAGGCGAGGCACGATCTCGACACGCAGGAAGCGCTCGCCGACCTCATCGCCGCGGCGGACGATATTGCGGGTATCAAGAGCCACACCGGCCGCGACAAGCCGAGCGTGATTACTTGAGGGTGGTTCTCCGCGGCTCCCCCTTCTCCCCCGATGGCATCCGCTTCGCCGCCTGGTCGTCGTCGGCGAGACGCCTGTGGGTCTCGATCTTTGACGACAGCGGTGCGCACGAGATCGACCGGCTCGAACTCCAGCCGCAAGGCGAGGGCGGGCACGCGCTCCTCGTCTCCGGCCTTTCCGACGGCGTGCGCTACGGCTTCCGGGCGGACGGCGACTACGCGCCTGAACGCGGCCTGTGGTTCGATCCTGAAAAGCTTCTCGCCGATCCCTATGCGATCGAGATCGACCGGCCCTACCAGTACCACTGGCGGCTTGCCGCCAAGCGCAACGAAGGCGCCGACACCGCGCCGCTGATGCCGAAGTCGGTGGCATGCGCCTTGCCGCCGCTGCTGCCAGCCCTACCACCCCTGTTCCAGCCCGGCGGCCTGATCTACGAACTCAATGTCCGCTCTTTCACCAAGCTGCATCCCGACGTCCCGGAAGCGCAGCGCGGCACCATCGCCGCGCTCGCCCATCCGGCTGTGATCGAGCATCTGCAAAAGCTCGGCGTCTCCGCTGTCGAACTGATGCCGATCACCGCCTCGATCGACGAGCGGCATCTGCCGCCGCTCGGGCTCCACAACGCCTGGGGCTACAATCCCGTCACCTTCATGGCGCTCGATCCGCGCCTGGCGCCGGGCGGCCTGGCCGAATTGCGCGACACGGTCGACGCCTTGCGCAAGGCCGGGATCGGCACGATCCTCGACCTCGTCTTCAACCACACCGGCGAGAGCGACCGCTTCGGTCCGACGCTGTCGCTGCGCGGCCTCGATGCCCAGGCCTACTACCGGCACGAGCCGGACGGCAGGCTGGTCAACGACACCGGCACCGGCAACACCATCGCCTGCGACCATCCGGTCGTCCGCGAAATGGTGCTCGACACGCTGCGCCATTTCGTCCGCGCTGCCGGCGTCGACGGTTTCCGCTTCGACCTGGCGCCAGTGCTCGGCCGCGTCGACGGCACGTTCGACCCGCAAGCGCCGCTGCTTCAAGCCATCGCCGGCGACCCGTTGCTGGCCGACCGGGTGCTGATCGCCGAACCCTGGGACATCGGCCCGGGCGGCTATCAGCTCGGCAATTTTTCCCGACCCTTCCTCGAATGGAACGACCGCTACCGCGACGATGCCAGGCGCTTCTGGCGCGGCGATGCCGGCACGATCGGCGCGCTGGCTACCCGGCTTGCCGGCTCATCCGATGTCTTCGCTAGGGCCGCGCTTGCGACGAGCCGCACGGTCAATTTCATCGCCGCGCATGACGGCATGACGCTGGCCGACCTCGTCGCCTATGAGGAAAAGCACAACGAGGCCAATGGCGAGCAGAACCACGACGGTCACGGCGACAACCTGTCCTGGAACAATGGCGCCGAGGGCGACACGGACGACGCATCGATTGCCGAGGCGCGGCTCGGCGATCAGCGCGCGCTGCTTGCCATCCTGTTCGCCTCGCGCGGCACGATCATGCTGACGGCGGGCGACGAGTTCGGCCGCACGCAGCGAGGCAACAACAACGCCTATGCGCAGGACAATGCCATCACCTGGCTTGACTGGACAGGCCGCAACCATGCGCTTGAGCGGTACGCGGCTGCGCTCGCCGCGCTGCGCCGCGCCGCGC
>NZ_RZSG01000476.1:0-4725 GCF_003997725.1 Mesorhizobium sp. M4A.F.Ca.ET.050.02.1.1 | reverse complement strand
GCTCCTGACCCTATCGGCCAAGACCAAAGTCGTGCTCGGCCCGGTCGACATCTCGCTGCAGACGCTCGCCGTGTTGCTGATTGCATCGGCGTTCGGCCTGCGCCTCGGCGTGGCCACGCTGCTTCTCTACATGGCCGAGGGCGCCATGGGTTTCCCGGTCTTCCAGGGCACGCCGGGGAAGGGCATCGGCGTCGCCTATATGCTCGGCTCCACCGGCGGCTATCTGGCCGGCTTCGTCGTCATGGCGGCGATCGTCGGCTGGGCCGCCGACCGTGGCTGGGACCGTCATCCGGTCAAGCTCTTCAATGCCATGCTGGTGGCCGAAGTGATCATGATGGCGATGGGCTTCGCCTGGCTGGCGATGCTGATCGGTCCGGAAAAGTCCTGGCAGTTCGGCGTCTTGCCCTTCATCGTCGGCGACCTGATCAAGGTGGCGCTCGCCGCGAGCCTGGTGCCGGCCGTCTGGTCGCTGCTCAAGCGCGCCTGACGCCAATCAAAGTGAAAGGAGCCGGCTGGCAGTCTCTGCCCGCCGGCTTTTTCATGCCGTCGCCAAACGACGCTGGAAATAGGCAACCGTTTGCCTCAAGCCGTCTTCCAGACTGACCCGCGGCCGCCAACCGAGCGCCGCCCGCATGAGCGAAATGTCCGGGCATCTTTGCCTTGGGTCGTCCGTGGGCAAGGGTCGGAACTCCAGTTTGGAGCCGCCACCGACAAGCCGAAGCACATGTTCGGCCAGTTCGATCATCGTCACCTCATGCGGGTTGCCGATATTGGCCGGGCCCGTGAAATCGGCGGGCGATGCCATGAGCCTCAGCAGGCCGTCGACGAGATCGTCGACATAGCAGAAACTGCGCGTCTGGCGGCCGGTGCCGTAGATTGTCAACGCCTCGCCGCGGATCGCCTGGACGATGAAATTGCTGACGACTCGCCCATCGTCCGGGTGCATGTTCGGGCCATAGGTGTTGAAGATGCGCGCCACCTTGATCTCGGTGCGGGCCTCGCGCCAGTAGTCGAAGAACAGCGTTTCGGCGCAACGCTTGCCTTCATTGTAGCAACTGCGCGTGCCGATCGGGTTCACCCGCCCCCAATAGGTTTCCGGCTGTGGATGCACTTCCGGGTCGCCATAGATCTCCGAAGTGGAGGCCTGCAGGATCCTTGCGCCTCGAGATCTGGCGAGATCGAGCATATTGATGGCGCCGAGTACGTTGGTCCTCGTCGTCCGGATCGGGTCGTTCTGGTAGTGGATGGGCGCTGCCGGTGAAGCAAGATGGTAGATGCCGTCGACGTCCAGGTCGAGCGGCAGCGTCACGTCATGTTCGATCAGCTCGAATGCCGGAACTGTCAGAAGCTGACGGATATTGTCCCTCGATCCGGTGCTGAAGTTGTCGGCGCAGACCACTTGATGTCCAAGCTCGACAAGCCTGCCGCACAGATGCGATCCGAGAAAGCCGGCGCCGCCGGTGACAAGAAGTCTGGCCATGGGATTTCCGTTTTCGCGGCCGGTCCGTTGCTGTTTAGCACCGGATCGCGATTTGCCAACCGACAAACCTCGCGCCGCTGGTCTGATTGTCGTCGGGCGTGCGGCCGGGTGGCCGCAGGCCTGGCCGGTCGGGGCGCCGACGGGCATCGAGATTGACAAGCCATCGTGCGAAACCTTAGCAGGGTGGTGCTGAAGGGGGTTCGGCGTGGCCAGGAGGATCTGTTGAAGGGAATTATCCTTGCGGGAGGCAACGGGGTCCGTCTCTATCCGCTGACGCTGGCCGTGTCCAAGCAGATACTCCCGATATACAACAAGCCGATGATCTACTACCCGCTGAGCGTGCTGATGCTTGCCGGAATCCGCCAGGTCCTTATCATCTCAACCCCCCGCGACTTGCCGGCATTCCAGCAGTTGCTGGGCGATGGCTCGGAGTTCGGGCTCGACGTTTCCTTTGCTCCGCAGCCCCACCCCAACGGCCTTGCCGAAGCCTTCATCATCGGTCGCGACTTCATCGGCAAGGACAATGTGTCGATGATCCTTGGCGACAACCTGTACTTCGGGGAAGGCCTTTCGCAGCTCTGCCGCATGGCGGCGAAGCGCGAACGTGGCGCCTCGGTGTTCGCCTACCGTGTCGAGGATCCGGAGCGCTATGGCGTGGTCTCATTCGACAAGACCGGCGGCAGGGCTTTGACGATCGAGGAAAAGCCACATAGACCCAAGTCCAACTGGGCCATTACCGGCCTCTATTTCTACGACAACGATGTCGTCGACATCGCGTCGAGCATCCGTCCGTCGAAGCGCGGCGAACTCGAGATCACGGCAGTCAACAATATCTATCTCGAACGCGGGCAGTTGCAGGTGCATCAGCTTGGTCGCGGCTATGCCTGGCTCGATACCGGCACGCACGACAGCCTGCACGAGGCAGCATCCTTCGTGCGCACCATCGAGCACCGCCAGGGCATCAAGGTGGCTTGCCCGGAGGAGATTGCCTTCGAGCAGGGCTGGCTGACGGCCGACAAGGTACTTGAACGCGCCGCTCGCCTTGGCCAGAACGAATACGCCGCGTATTTGCGCAGGCGCGTCAGCGAGTTGTCGGAGAACTAGGGTGCTGGAGATCATCCAACTCGGCCTCGACGGCCTGGTGGAGATCGTCCCGAAGCGTTTTCACGACGCTCGCGGCTATTTCGTCGAGGACTGGAACGCCCAGCGCTTCGCCGAGGCCGGCATCGATCTCCGTTTCGTGCAGGACAACCGCTCCTATTCCGCCGCCGCCGGTGTGGTGCGGGGGCTTCACTATCAGTTGCCGCCGCATGCTCAGGAGAAGCTGGTGCGCGTCGTCAGAGGCAGGATCCTCGACGTCACCGTCGACATTCGCCGCGGCTCGAAGAGCTTTGGCAGATGGGTCGCCGTCGACCTGTCGGCCGAGAAAGGCAATCAGGTCCTGGTGCCGAAAGGCTTCGCGCATGGATTCGTCACGCTCGTGCCGGATACCGAGGTTCTGTATAAGGTGACCGATATCTATTCGCCTGCCCATCAACGGTCGATCCGTTTCGACGACCCCGCCGTCGGCATCGAATGGCCGGCAATGGCGGGTGGGTTCCAGCTTTCGGACAAGGACCTCGATGCGCCGGTGCTTGCCGCCGCGGAGGTGTTTGCGTGAGGAGGGGAGCGGAATGAATTTCCTGGTGACCGGCGGTGCCGGCTTCATCGGCTCGGCCGTGTGCAGGCACCTATGCGCCAATCCGGCCTACCGCGTGACCAATCTCGACAAGCTCACCTATGCCGGAAATCTGGCGTCGCTGCGCGCGATCGAGAACGCGCGCAATTACAAATTCGCCCACGCCGATATTTGCGACGAGAGGGCGGTGCTGGAGATTTTGCACCGCGACGCCATCGACATCGTCATGAACCTCGCTGCCGAGAGCCATGTCGATCGCTCGATCGAGGGGCCCGGCGCTTTCATCGAGACCAACATCGTCGGCACGTACCGCATGCTGAATGCGGCCCTGGAATACTGGCGTGACCTGCCGCAAGGGCGCAAGCGCCGCTTCCGCTTCCATCAGGTCTCGACCGACGAGGTGTTCGGCGATCTCCCCTTCGACGGTGGCATGTTTGTCGAGGAGACGCCCTATGCGCCATCGTCGCCATATTCCGCCTCGAAGGCCGCCTCCGATCATTTGGTGCGGGCCTGGCACGAGACCTATGGCCTGCCGGTGGTCCTTTCCAACTGCTCGAATAATTACGGGCCCTATCATTTCCCCGAAAAACTCATTCCCCTGGTCATCCTCAACGCGCTCGACGAGAAGCCGCTGCCGGTCTATGGCGCCGGCGCCAATGTGCGCGACTGGCTCTATGTCGAGGACCATGCCAAGGCGCTGGAGCTTGTCGCCACGAAGGGGCGGACGGGCGAAAGCTACAATGTCGGCGGCAATTCGGAACGCAGCAATCTCGGTGTCGTCGAAACGATCTGCGATCTTCTTGACCGTCGACGGCCACGCGCCGCCGGCGGCAGCTATCGCGACCTGATCACTTTCGTCACCGATCGTCCGGGTCATGACCGCCGCTACGCGATCGATGCCTCCAAGATCGGCCGCGACCTCGGCTGGTCGCCGACGGAGGACTTCGACAGCGGCCTGGCAAGGACCGTCGACTGGTTCCTCGACAACAGATGGTGGTGGGGGCCGATCCGCGACCAACGCTATGCCGGCGAGCGGCTGGGCCAGGCCGAGAACAGGAAGGGCGCGGCGTGAGGCTTGTCGTGACCGGGCGCGAAGGCCAGGTCGTTGCCAGCCTGCTTGAAGCCGGGCGCGGGCTGGAGGGCGTGGAGGTCGTTGCCGTAGGCCGGCCGCGACTCGACCTGGCGCAGCCCGACACGGTGTTTGATGCGCTGGCGGCATCGAGGCCCGATGTCGTCGTCTCCGCCGCCGCCTACACCGCTGTCGACCAGGCCGAGGACGAGAAGGAAATGGCCTTTGCGGTGAACGCCACCGGGGCCGGTGCCGTCGCCGGGGCGGCGGCGCGGCTTGGCGTTCCCATCATCCATCTTTCGACCGACTACGTCTTCGACGGCACCAAGGACGGCGCCTATGTCGAAACCGACGCCACCGCGCCGCTCAATGCCTATGGCGCTTCGAAGCTTGCCGGCGAACAGGCGGTGGCGGCGGCCAATCCGCGTCATCTGATCCTGCGCACGGCGTGGCTCTATAGCCCTTTCGGCAGGAACTTCGTCGAGACCATGCTGAGGT
>NZ_RZSG01000475.1:0-4736 GCF_003997725.1 Mesorhizobium sp. M4A.F.Ca.ET.050.02.1.1 | reverse complement strand
GTGGGAGCGATGGTAGCGGGAGAGGGACTTGAACCCCCGACCCCAGGATTATGATTCCCGTGCTCTAACCAACTGAGCTACCCCGCCAGGGCGGTGAAAGGCCCGAAATCTGCCTCAAACCGCAAGGCATGTCGGGGCGTTCACCAAGGTCGGCGCGGATATAAGGTTGGCAGGGCAAGCCTGTCAAGCTTCGATACGATCAGTCGCCCGGCATATTCGCGCAACCCCAAAAGCTTTGCCGGACAGGCATCTGATCTGGGCTACCGGGGTTGAGTTCGACCGGGCACGTCGCTATGTCTCGGCCACGAAATTCTAGAGTTTGAACGAATGAAGCCGCGCATTGCAGTCCTCGGTTGCGGATACTGGGGCAGCAACCATATCCGCACCCTCAAGGCGCTCGGCGCCTTGCACGCGGTTTCGGATCTCAATCGCGCCCGCGCGGAAGGCTTTGCCAGCGAGCAGGACTGCCTGGCGATCGAACCGGAGCAATTGTTCACCCGCGACGACGTCGACGCCATCATCATGGCGCTGCCGCCGCAGTTCCATGCCGACATGGCGGTGCGCGCCGTCGAGGGTGGCAAGGACGTGCTGGTGGAGAAGCCGATCGCGCTGACGGTGGCCGACGCCGAGCGCTCGGTCAAGGCGGCCAAGGATAATGGCCGCGTCTTCATGGTCGGCCATGTCCTGCGCTTCCACCCCGCCTTCGAGACGCTCAAGGGTCTGATCGACAATGGCGAGCTCGGCGAGGTGCGCTACATCCATTCGCATCGCCTCGGCCTCGGCAAGTTCCATACCGAGAACGACGCGCTGTGGGACCTCGCGCCGCACGATCTGTCGATGATCCTGGCGATCACCGGCACGGAACCGATCGAGGTCAGGGGCGAGGGCGCGGCGCTGCTCGACAATCTCAGCGACTTCGCGCATCTGCACATGCGCTTTCCCAACGGCCTGCGCAGCCATCTGTTCGCATCGCGGCTCAATCCCTATCGCGAGCGGCGGCTGACGGTTGTCGGCACCAAGGCTATGGCGGTGTTCGACGATGTCGAACCTTGGGAGCGCAAGCTTGCCGTCTATCGCCATGCGGTCTGGCAGGACAGCGGCCAGTGGGCCTTCACTACCAACGAGCCGTCCTATGTGGCGGTCGGTGAAGGCATGCCGCTGACGCGCGAACTCGCGCATTTCATGCAATGCATCGAAACCCGGGCCGAACCCCGCACCAGCGGCGAGGAAGCGATCAGGGTGCTGCGCATCCTGACGGCGGGTACAGTCACCCACACCGGATCTTCATCCTGAGCCTGGCCTAAACCGTCCAGAGGATCGTGGCGATGTGCCGCGCTATTCGGCGGGGATCTGCGCCGGGCGGGCGGCAAGCCGCGTCAGCATGGCCTCGGCCTCGGCGCCGCGCTCCGAGCGTTCGATGAAGCCGCCGCCGAACACGCGCGCCTCGTTGCCGTCGTCGGAATAGAGCACGCAGGCCTGGCCGGGCGCGATGCCCGACTCGCCGTCGACCAGTTCCACCGAGGTGACGCCATCGCGGTGATGCAGCACCGCCGGACGCGGCGGGCGCGTCGAGCGGACCTTGGCGAACAGCTCCAGCCCGCCGGCCGGCACGTCGGCGAGCGGCCCGTCGCCCAGCCAGTTCATGTTGCGCAGATAGATCTTGTGCGTCTCCAGCGCCTCGCGCGGGCCGACGATGACGCGGGCGCGGTCGGCGTCCAGATGGACGACATAGAGCGGCTCGCCGGAGGCGATGCCGATGCCGCGGCGCTGGCCGATCGTATAGCGCAGGATGCCTTCATGGCGGCCGAGCACGCGGCCGTCGATGTGGACGATGTCACCGGGATTGGCGGCGGCCGGCTTCAGCTTGGCGATGATGTCGGAATATTTGCCCTGCGGCACGAAGCAGATGTCCTGGCTGTCCTGCTTGGTGGCGACCGTTAGCCCCATCTCCTCGGCGATGGCGCGAACCTGCGGCTTCGACAGGCCACCCAGCGGAAAGCGCAGATAGTCGATCTGCGCCTGCGTGGTGGCGAACAGGAAATAGCTCTGGTCGCGGTCGGCATCGACCGGGCGGTAGAGCGCGCGATGGGCGCCGTTGGCGCCGGAGCGGATGTAGTGGCCGGTGGCCAAAGCATCGGCTCCAAGGTCCTGCGCGGTTGCCAGGAGGTCGGCAAACTTCACCGTCTGGTTGCACGAAACACAGGGTATCGGCGTTTCTCCGGCGACATAGGAATCGGCGAAGGGATCGATGACCGCCTTGCGGAAGCGCTCCTCGTAGTCGAGCACGTAATGCGGGATGCCGAGTGTCTCGGAGACACGGCGGGCATCGTCGATGTCCTGGCCGGCGCAGCACGAGCCGGCGCGATGTGTCGCCGCGCCATGGTCATAGAGCTGCAGCGTGACGCCGACGACGTCATAGCCTTCGCGCTTCAGGATGCCGGCGACGACAGAGGAATCGACGCCGCCCGACATGGCGACGACGACGCGGGTGTTTTCGGGGCGTCCGGGAAGGTCGAGGCTGTTCATTGTACTTTCGTTCTGCGTGGCGTCTGAATGCCAATGGCCGGAATATAGGTCAAGCACCCGCGTGGCGCCAGCGTCTCCCGGACGGGTCGATTTTTTGCCTGCAAAATCAATGCCCGGCGGCGCATCTCTCAAATGCCGAGGAAAACGCTAACGCGACGTTCACGATCCTTACCTAGTCATTAGGGTTCGCTTAGGCAATTTTTAAAGCTGTGGCGGTACTGTGGCGGGGATTGGGTCTTTGAGTTTTTTGTAGAGAGTACGATGACCGATCTGGTTAGACCGCGAGTCAAGTATGTTATCGGGCCTGACGGCAGCCCTCTTACGATTGCCGATCTGCCGCCGACCAATACACGGCGCTGGGTTATCCGGCGCAAGGCGGAAGTGGTGGCCGCGGTGCGTGGCGGCCTGCTCAGCCTCGAAGAGGCTTGCCAGCGCTACAAGCTCACCACCGAGGAATTCCTGTCCTGGCAAGCGTCGATCGACGAATACGGCCTTGCCGGGCTGCGCACGACGCGCATCCAACAATACCGGCATTGAGGCCTGTTCAGGCTAAACGAAGGGCGCGGTAAACCGCGCCCTTCGTTTTTTGTCGGATCGTCCCGCGCTCAGACTGCCAGCACCACCTTGCCGATCGGCCTGGCGGCGAGGAAGGCATGGGCGTCGCCGGCCCGCGCCAGCGGAAAGCTTTCCGCCACATGCACGGCAAGCTTTCTCGCATCGACCAATTTCCCGAGTTCAATGAGACCGTCGCGATCCGGCACCACCGACATGCGCTCGACGCGGATGCCGCGGGCGCCGGCCGTTGCCCTGGTGGCGTCGTGAACGTTAAGCAGCGACACCAGCATGCCGCCGTCACGCACGACTTTCAGCGACTGGTCGGCATGATCGCCGCCGATTGCGTCCAGCACCAGATCGACATCGCCGACCTTTTCGGTGAAATCACCTGCGGTGTAGTCGACGACCTCGTCGGCGCCGATCGAGCGCACGAAGTCGAGCTTGTCCGGACTGGCGGTCGCTATGACATGGGCGCCGTGCGCCTTGGCGATCTGCACCGCCAAATGGCCGACGCCGCCGGCCGCCGCGTGCACCAGCACGCGCTGACCCTTTCTCAGGCCGCCGTGGCGGACGAGGCCTTGCCAGGCTGTCAGGCCGGCCAGGGGCAGCGCCGCGGCGTGGATGTGATCGATGCTTTCGGGCTTTGGCGCAATCTCATCGGCGGGGGCCACGGCCAGTTCGGCGTAGGCCGCCGCCTGCTTCGGAAAGTGCGGCATGCCGAACACCTGATCGCCAACCTTGAGGCCGGTAACATCGGGGCCAAGCGCCTCGATGGTTCCGGAAATGTCCCAGCCGAGGATGAAGGGCGGCTCGCCGAGCAGCGGATAGTTGCCGCCGCGCACCGCGCCGTCGACAGGGTTGATGCCGGCGGCGCTGACGCGGACCAGCACTTCGCCGGCCTTCGGCGCCGGGTCCGGCCGGTCGGCGATGACAAGGACGTCGGGACCGCCGACGGTATTCTGGGTAACGGCACGCATGAGAGGCTCCTCGATGTTGGTGTGCCGCTATCATTTGGATAGTAATATTCTCTTGTCTAGTATGTACCTTATCTATATATAGGCAGCTCATGGATAGTGATTGCGGCGCCCCCTTCGGCTATGATGCATTCCGGCGGACGTGCCCTTCGCACACCGTGCTCGAAATGCTGGCCAGCAAATGGGTCTACCTGACCGTCTGCGCGCTGCGCCGCGGGCGGATGCGCAATGGCGAGCTGGCCCGCAAGCTCGAAGGCATCACGCCGAAAATGCTGACTCAGACGCTGCGTGTGCTCGAGCGCGACGGGCTGGTGCGGCGGGAGATCTTTCCGGTGATCCCGCCAAGGGTCGAATATGAGCTGACCGATCTCGGCCGGAACCTGGCGGGACTGCTCAATCAGATACAGTCCTGGTCGGAAGAGCACGCGCCCGACATCAAGGCGGCCCGCACCCGGGCATCGATGGACCGTCAAGCGGATCTTGCGACGCTGGACTGAGCGGCCGCCAGGCTCCTGGCCGGCGGTTCGCCGGCTTGCGTCGCGCGGATAGCGCTCGTCGGCGGCTTTACCCGATCATTGCGCTGCGGCCGCCGAGTTCGGCGTCGCGAATCTTGGTGTCGCGTGATTCCAGCATCTCTGCCTTGGAAAGCTCCGCTTCAGCTTCGCCGAGTAATGATTCGGC
>NZ_RZSG01000474.1:0-4739 GCF_003997725.1 Mesorhizobium sp. M4A.F.Ca.ET.050.02.1.1 | reverse complement strand
GGTCCTCGCCATGCTGTCGGCGATTGGCGGCTGGAGTGAGGTCAGGCGGCGCGGACCCTGTTCGGCTTCCGCGGCCGGCCTGCCGGCCGGAACACCGGCCGGGCTAAGATCTGCATCCGGTTCAATGACCGCCCGGTAGGCATCCTCGATCTGGTCGGAAGACAGGTGTTGGGTCGGGTGAGCGGGAGGCCTCGCCAACGAGCCGTTCAAGGCCTGCGCGGCGAGCTGCGCCGAAGACGCGGCCGACGGCGCCGGCGGCTGGACGAGCGCCTTGACCAGCGCGGTGGTCGCCGGATCGGCCTTGGCCGATGGCACCGGCTGCGGCGTCAGCGCCTGCTTCAGCAGCGACGTCAGGCGGGTGGAGGAAATGTCCATGCCGGCTCCCAGCAACCATTATGCTGTTGGAGCGATACTCCACGAGCATTGCGTCAAGCTTGACCTTGCCTGCGATTTGTGGCGATTGAATCCCATGAACCCAAGCGTCATTTCATGATGAACCGTTTTGAAGGCCCGGGCGGCAAGGAAGCCCGCATCCGCTATCTCGACGGCGACTTCCAGGTCACCAGTCCGGGCGCGTTCGTGCGGTGCGCCGTGACCGGCGAGAGCATTCCGCTGGACGAGCTCAAATACTGGAGCGTCGCCCGGCAGGAGCCTTACGCCAACGCCACTGCCTCGCTGCGCCGCGAGATCGAGATGCACCCGGAAATGCGCAGCCGGGGATAGCACGTCTCACCGCCGCAGCTTGCGCTGCCGCCACGCATCAAGCGTCTCGTCGATGATGCGCTCGGGCACGTGGTCGAGCTCGAACACAGCGTCGATCTCCAGTACCTCGAGTTGATCCAGGAACTCTTGCGACGCGCCATGACGCAGCCGGGCCGCGTCCTTGGCCGTGGTGACGAGGCGAAGACCGTCGCGCTTCGCTGTCGCCGCCAGTTCGGCAAGCTCGTCCTCGGCATAGAAATGGTGGTCCGGGAAGGATTTGGCGAGCACGACGTCGCCGCCGGCCTGGCGCAGCGTGCCGAAGAATTTCTCGGGATGGCCGATGCCGGCAAAGGCGAGGAAGCGCTTGCCGGCGAAGCGTTCACGGGCGCGAGGCTCGGTATGCGCCTCGAAGATCGGCCGGCCGGCGCGCGCCGCTTGGCGCACCACCGGATCGGCCGCCGTCCCCTCGCCCATCTTGAGCAGTGCGCTGGTGAAGACCAGTTGGTCGACGATGTTTGCCCTCAACGGTCCGCCGGGGATGACGCGGCCATTGCCGATGCCGTAGCGCGTGTCGACGACGACCAGCGCGAAGTCGATATGAAGGCGCGCGCTTTGGAAGCCATCGTCCATGATGAGGAAGTCGCAACCGAGCTTTTCCATCAGCAACCGGGCGCCGGCAGCACGGTTCGGCGTCACCGCCACCGGCGCATGCTCGGCCAGAAGCAGCGGCTCGTCGCCGACATGCCTGGCGGCGTCGTGATGCAGATCGACGATATGCGGCTCACCAAAAGAGCCGCCATGGCCGCGCGACAGGAAGCCGGGACTGAGCTGCATGCGCTTGGCTTGCCTCGCCAGTGCGATCGCCACCGGAGTCTTGCCGCTGCCGCCGACGGTGAAGTTGCCGACGCACAGCACCGGCGCCTCGACCTTTTCGCGCGGCGCATGCCGCATCCGGCGGCCGGCCAGGAGCGCGTAGGCCGCCGACAGCGGCGACAGCGCCAGAACGCGCCAGTCCGGTTCTTCCCACCAGAAGGGCGGTGCTTCGGAGGTCACGCTACCTCCCGTTGGCGCCCTTCAGGCGCGACTTCACGATCAGGGGCTGGATATAAGGCTCCAGCGACTTCAGCGTGCGCGCCAGCGCGCCGCGCATCTCGTCGACGGTGGCGGCGCCGGCCGCCATCATCTCGTGGCGCGCCACCTCGTTGCTCAGCAGGAAGTTGACGGCGCCGGCCAGCATGTCGCGATCGCGCACCAGCTTGGCGCCGCCACTGTCGAGCAGGCGCTGATAGGCCTCGCGGAAATTCTGCACGTTGCGGCCGGCAAGCACCGCCGTCTCCAGCATCGCCGGCTCGAGCGGGTTCTGGCCGCCCTCGGAGGTCAGCGAGCGGCCAACGAAGGCGATTTCCGTCAGCCTGAGATAGAGACCCATCTCGCCGATCGTGTCGCCGAGCAGGATGTCGGTATCGGCCGTGATCCTGTCGCCCTTGCTGCGGCGGGCGAGCTTCAGGCCCATGCCGGAAATCTGCGCGGAGAGCGCCTCGGCGCGATCGGGATGGCGCGGCACGATAATGGTGAGCAGCCCAGGGTGGCGCCGATGCAAGGTGGCGTGCACTTCGGCCGCCACGACCTCCTCTCCGTCATGGGTCGAGATCGCCGCCCAGGTCGGCCGCTCGCCGATCTGCCGCCTCAGCGAGGCGAGCGCCCGTTCGTCGACCGGCGGCGGGGCGGTATCCACCTTGAGGTTCCCCGACACCGTGACCGGCCGGGCACCGAGCGTGCGGAAGCGCTCGCCGTCGACATCCGACTGGGCAACGACATGGGCAAGGTTCTCGAATAGCGCCTCGGCGATGTTGGCGCGCTTCTTCCAGGACGAGAAGGAACGGTCGGACAGCCTGCCATTGACCAGCACCTGCGGCACGCGGCGGGCGCCGAGCTCCAGCATGGTCATCGGCCAGATCTCCGATTCGGCGATGATCGCGAGGTCGGGCCGCCAATGGTCGAGGAAGCGGCTGACTGCGGGTTTCAGGTCGAGCGGCACGTATTGGTGGATGATGCGGTCGCCAAGCCGCTCGTCGACGACCTGCGCGGAGGTGACCGTGCCGGTGGTGAGCACGATGTTGACGCCGTAGTCGAGGATGCTCTCGACCAGCGGCACGACTGCGAGGGTCTCGCCGACGCTGGCCGCGTGGATCCAGATCATCGGCCCTTCAGGGCGTGGACGGCCGGCGACGCCATAGCGCTCGCGCCGGCGCACGCGGTCCTCCTTGCCCCTGGACGTGCGCCAGGCGACGTAAGGACCGATCAGCGGATAGGCGGCGGCGCCCGCGTAGCGGTAGGCCGACAGCATGGTGCGCGCCCAGCGCTCGCTCATTTCAGGCCGTCCACGAGGCGATAAACCTCGGTCGTTGCCGCGTTGATCGCGGCGGTGACTTCCTGGCGCTTGCGTTCCATCTCGGCGTCGTCGGCATCGGCCGGCACGAATACCGGCGGCCCAACGATAACCGCTGAGCGGCCGAAAGGCAGGTTAATGGTGGTTTTGTCCCAGCTTTTTTCAAGCACCTTGCGGCGGCTGGTGGCGATCGCCGAAGGCAGGATCGGCCGGCCGGACAGTCGCGCCAGAAGCACGATGCCCATTCCGGCGTCGCGCGGCGTGCCGTGCGGGATGTCGGCGATCATGGCCACGTTCTTGCCGGTGCTAAGCGATTTCTTCAGGGCAATCAAAGCCTTGGCTCCACCCTTGTCGAGATGCCTTGAACTGTCGCGCCCCCCCGAGCCGCGCACCGCCTCGATGCCGAACTTCTCAAGCATCAGCGCGTTGAGCTCGGCGTCGGCGCTGCGCGAGACCATGGCGACCAACGGCCTGCCCTTGGGATAATACGCAGGCGTCAGCAGATGCTGGCCGTGCCAGAGCGCGATGATGCCGGGCTCCAGATGCGCGTAGGCGCCGCCGGCGACCTGAGTCGACCCCTTGACCAGCGGGCTGGTCAGGCGAACCAGACGGACGAAATTGGCGAACAGGCCGGCGATGAAGTTCTTGACGAATCGCGATTGGGCCAGCGGCTCGCGGATCCGGCGCCAGAGCGTGCGGGTCGTGCCGCCGCGCCGCACCGCGGGGCTGGTGACCGGCCCTTTCACCGCTTCATGCTCCATCGGTCTCAACCGGCGGCCCTGCTGTCCGGATCGAGCAGCCGGTGCAGGTGAACGACGAAATAGCGCATGTGGGCATTGTCGACGCTGGCCTGCGCCTTGGCTTTCCATGCCGCGTGCGCGGATTGATAGTCCGGATAGATGCCGACGATGTCGAGCCCATCGAGGTCGCGGAATTCGGTTCCGCCCAGCTTTTTCAGCTCGCCGCCGAACACCAGGTGCAAAAGCTGCTTCTTTCCGTCTTCCACGGCCATGTCGGTCCTTCACATATCGTGAGTTTGCAAAGGTCTAGACCAAAGCCGCCGACTTTGGAACCTTTGATGATGGTTCAACTCTCCAGCCCGGCGATGACGCCGGCAAGCACGTCGAGCAAGGCGCCGCTGCCGGCGGCCAGCGCGCCGTGGTGAATCACCGAGCCGGCATACCGTGGCGGGCGGCCGTGCCGGTCGAGCAAGGCGCCGCCGGCCTCGCGCAGGATGAGGTCGGCGGCGGCGATGTCCCAGTCGTGCGCGTTGGGCTTGACGAAGGTGGCGTCGAGCTTGCCTGCGGCGATCATCGCCAGGCGGTAGGCCAGCGAAGGAATGTAGGGCGTGCGATGCAGCCGGCCCTGCCAGGCTTCCGGCAACAGGTCGACCAGCGGCTTCGGCCCGCCGATATCCACGGTGTCCGCCAACGCCCGCACGCGGATCGACTCGCCGTTCAGGAAGGCGCCTTCGCCGGGCAGCGCCCAATAGGTCTCGTGCTTGGCCGGGCATTCGAGGACGCCGGCGAGTGTTACGCCGTTTTCCACGACCGCGACGCTGACGCACCAGGAATGCAGGCCATCGAGAAAACCGCGCGTACCGTCGATCGGATCGACAACGAAGGTGCGGCGCGCGGCGAGCCTGGCG
>NZ_RZSG01000473.1:0-4745 GCF_003997725.1 Mesorhizobium sp. M4A.F.Ca.ET.050.02.1.1 | reverse complement strand
GTGCTACTGGCCCGCGCGCCGCTATTTGGAGAGTTCGATCACCTGGTCGGTGCTGGTGACCATGACCCATTTGCCACCACGTTGCTCAATCGACGAGACGATGCTGGAGTCCGGCAGCTTCGAGCCGCGCTGGACGATCCACAGGCCGGCGTCGTCCTCAATCATGGCGCGGCCGTTGGCGACATGCACCATGCGGAACTTGGGGTCCGCCGGAAAGGGCTGTTGGTCGACGCCCGGAGCCTGGGCGGGGTCCTCGGGATCCTGCAACGTGCCGGTGGCGAACAAGTCGACATCGGGAACATCCTTGGCCGTCAGCGGCTGGCCGGGATTTTCCAGTTGCGAGCCGCCGCTGACGCGTCCGGCATTGGTGCCGCTGCCGCCGAACTTGATGGCCTGCACGCCGAACTGTTCCTGATTGAAGAAGATGTACCAGGGAAATAGCGCACAGATCAGACCGAGCGTGACGCCGAGCGCGGCAACGACAAAATCGCTGCGCCGGTCAGGCTTCTTGCCCAGCCGCGGAAATTCCGCCTTTGGCGGCGTGGGCCATTCCGTGCGCGGGAACAGGTCATCGATCAGTGAATCGCGGCTTGCCTGTATCGTCTCGGCGACCTCAACCTGGGAAGCCTTGGGCAAATCATCCCCGACGGTCCTAGCAGGCCCGGCGGTCCTCGGGAGAGCGGGCTTCGCCGCCTTGGCCAGGACGGCCCCGGTCCTGACCGCGACCTTGGCGGCCATAGCGCGAGCGGCCTTTGCTGTGGCGGACCGTGCTTCCTCAGCCCTGGCGTCTTCCTTGGCCCTGGCGTCGTCGAGCATCTCGCGCAGCAGGCGCTCGGTGTACTGGCGCTCACTCTCCTGCATCGCCATTCTGCTTTCCCTTCAGGTAGCGGGCGAGGTCGGCGAACGGATCGACGGACGCGCGGTCCTTCGGCGACTGCGTCAGCGCCTCGTAGATCAGCGGCACCTGGCGCACGGCGATGTCGAGCTCGGCGTCGGCGCCGCCCTGGTAGGCGCCGAGCAAGCGGATGTCGCGCGTGTCCTCGAAGCGCGAGATCATCGATTTCAGCCTGGTCACCAGCATCCGCTGCTCGGCGCTCCAGGCCTTGTCGGCCAGGCGCGAGATCGACGACAGCGGATTGACCGGCGGATAGCGGCCCTGTTCTGCGATCGCGCGGTCGAGCACCACATGGCCATCGAGGATGCCGCGCACGGAATCGGCGACCGGATCGTTGTGGTCGTCGCCGTCGATCAGCACCGAGATGATGGCGGTGATCGACCCCTTGCCCTCGGCGCCAGGCCCGGCGCGCTCGAGCAGCTTGGGCAGGTCGGTGAACACCGAGGCCGGGTAGCCGCGCGCGACCGGCGGCTCGCCGGTTCCCGTCGCCACCTCGCGCAGCGCATGGGCAAAGCGGGTAATGGAATCCAGCACCAGGAGCACGCGGTGGCCCTGGTCGCGGAAATGCTCAGCGACGCGCATGGCGGTGTCCGGGGCGCGCCGGCGCATCATGGCGCTCTCGTCGCTGGTGGCAACTACGGCCACGGTCTTGGCCATGCTTTCGGCGCCGATCGTATCCTCGAGGAATTCGCGCACTTCGCGGCCGCGCTCGCCGATCAGCGCAACGACGACCGTGTCGAAGGCGTCGGCTCCGGCGAGCATGGCGAGCAGCGTCGACTTGCCGACGCCGGAACCGGCAAAGATGCCGAGGCGCTGGCCGAAGCAGAGCGGGGTGAAGATGTCGATGACCCTGACCCCCGTCGTGAAGGCGGTGCCGACGCGCTGTCGCGCCATGGCGCCTGGCGTCGTGGCGTCCTCGCCCGAGGCGGATGCGGACCTTTCCAGCGGCGGGCCGCCGTCGATTGAACGGGTGAGCGCGTCGATGGCGCGTCCGCGCCACGAGATATGCGGCGCCACCGCCAGCGGCCCGCGCCGAAACACGGCATCGCCTATGCCGGCATCGGCGCTGCGCTCGAACGGGGCCACGACCACCTCGTCACGACCGATCTTGACGATTTCGCCGCGCCGCGCGCCGGCATGGCCGCGCTGCTCGACAATGTCGCCCAGCCTGGCGATGTCGGAAAGGCCGCGCGCCTTGTAATGGGTCGGCGAGATCTCGGCGACGCGGCCGCCGCGCCGGAGCAGGGACGCGGCGCTATCGAAGCGGCGCAGGACGCGTTCCAACGCGGCAAGCCGGTCGCGGGGTGCTGCATCAGGCTGCCTTTCAAGGGCGCGTAGCGAGGGCAGGCTGGTCGACATGCCGCTACTTGGAACCGAGCGTCTTGATGGCGTCGTCGGTGGTCGCATCGGTCTGCCGTATCAGCGCCGCCGTATTCTCGAAGGCGCGCTGGACCATGATCAGGCGGGTCATTTCCTGCACCGGATTGACGTTGGATTCCTCGAGGAAGCCCTGCGCCACGCCGACGTCGGAGCGATCGGTGACAGGTTCAGGCGTCCGCGCGGGCACGATGCCGGAATTGCCGTAGCGGACGAAATTCTGCCCGGGATCGAAATTGTAGAGGCCGATGGCGCCGACCAGTTGGTCGTTCTGTCGGAGCGAGCCGTCGGCGCCGGCCTTGGGCGGGCCGTTGCGCGGATCGAGCTGGATCGGAGCGCCGCCGCCGTCGAGCACAGGATAGCCTTCGATCGACATCAACTCGCCGTTCTCGTTCATCGAGAAACGGCCGTCACGGGTCATCACCGTGCCGGTCGGCGTTTCGATGGCAAACCATGCATCGCCCTGGATGGCGAAGTCGAAAGGATTGCCGGTCTCGGTCATCGAACCGTGCGCCGTCGAAAGATAGGTTTTGCCGGAGGATGCGAAGGAGACCGACTTCGGACCAGTGCCGGAGACGACATCCTCGAATTTCACGCCAGTGGCGCGAAAGCCGATGGTCGAGGCATTGGCAACATTGTCGGCGATGGTGTCGAGCCGGCGCTCGAGCGCGATCTGCGAGGAGAGGGCGACGTAGAGGCTGTCCTGCATGGTGTTCTCAGAACTTCAGTTTCTGCATGGCCATCATCAGATCGGTCGAGATGCCGACCGTGGTCGGCTGGGCAAAGAGCACGCTGACCGATGTCTGCGCCGTTGAGGTGGGGTTGTTGATCTCCCACAGGCTGGTGAACCGGGTCAGGAACTTGTTCAGCTTGTCGGTGTCCTTGAAATCGGCGATGTCGAGCTTCTGCTCGAACAACTGCGCCTGCTTGTCGATGTCGGCCGAGGCAAAGGAATCGGGCAGGCCGAGCGCGGTGCGCACCACGCTCGAAAGTGCCGTATCGGCCAGCACGTCGTACCAGTTGGTGATGTCGGGCGCCTTGCGCTGGAAGTAGAGTGCCAGCCGCACGCCTTGATTGGTCTCGCCGGCATTCTCCTCCAGGGTCTGGCGCATGTATTTGTCGACCGTGCCCTGCTGGGCGGAGGGAAAGAGCGTGGCGGTCGAGCCATAGGCGGCGAAGTTGAACGCCTTGACGAAGGCGGCGTAGCGCTTGTCGCTCAACTTGTTGGCGAAGCTGTCCGAATCCGAGACGCCTTCCTTGAGCGCCTTGACCATGAAGGCCTTGGCATAGGCCATGTCGCCCAGGCCGTATGCCTTCATGGCATAGGTGAACAGGCGGGTGTCCTTGACGAAGTCATCGATGGTTTTGATGTTGCCGATATTGGCGAGATAGTAGTCGGTATCGCGCTTGACGACGGGCTGCGCCTCAACCTGATCGATCGCCTTGGGTATGTCCTTGGCGATAAGCTGGTAGCTCGTATAAGTGTTCAACACGCTGTGCGCCTCCGGCGAAGCTATTCCAGGAAAATACAGTCACTTCCTTGCGCGAAGCTGAATCGGCCCCGCAACCCGCGAGCCGGACCTCGCGGGGTTGAAGCCTCGTCGATTCAAGCCTCACACAAGGCACGTGGATTATCGGTTGGGACCTGCGGTGACATGCGGAAGGATCTTGCGTGGGCATTCTGATCGGACTGGTGGTGACGCTCGGCTGCGTCCTCGGCGGCTTCATGGCCATGGGCGGCCATCTGCACGTGCTGATGCAGCCCTGGGAAGCGGTGGTCATCTGCGGCGCGGCGCTCGGCACCTTCCTGGTCGCCAACCCGATGAAGACCGTCAAGGACACCGGCAAGGGCATTCTCGAAGCGTTCAAGCAGGCGGTGCCGAAGGAACGGGATTATCTGGAGACGCTCGGCGTGTTGCACAGCCTGATGCGCGAATTGCGCTCCAAGTCGCGCAGCGAGGTCGAGGCGCATATCGACAATCCCGAGGAATCGGCGATCTTCCAGGCATTCCCGACGGTGCTGAAGAACCACGATCTCACGCATTTCATCTGCGACTACTGCCGCATCATCATCATCGGCAATGCGCGTTCGCATGAGATCGAGGCGCTGATGGACGAGGAGATCCAGACCATCAGGACCGACAAGCTGAAGGCCTACCACGCGATGGTGGCAGTCGGCGACGGCCTGCCGGCGCTCGGCATCGTCGCCGCGGTGCTCGGCGTGGTCAAGGCGATGGGCGCGCTCGACCAGTCGCCGGAAATCCTTGGCGGGCTGATCGGCGCCGCGCTCGTCGGCACCTTTCTCGGCATCTTCCTGTCCTATGGCGTGGTGGGGCCCGTCGCCACCAAGATCAAGACCGTGCGCGAGAAGAAGAATCGCCTCTACATCATCGTCAAGCAGACGCTGCTTGCCTACATGAACGGCGCGCTGCCGCAGGTCGCGATCGAGTTCGGCCGCAAGACCATCTCATCC
>NZ_RZSG01000472.1:0-4750 GCF_003997725.1 Mesorhizobium sp. M4A.F.Ca.ET.050.02.1.1 | reverse complement strand
CCTCAATGTCTTTCCCCGCCAGGCTTTGCGCATCCGGGATGGCGCGGCGTAGCCAGGCCGGCACCGTTGCGATCGACGCGGGCGACGGGGCACCGCCAAGCGTGGCGTAGTGGCGCGTAGCGGGTTTGGGCCGCAGAATCATCGAAAACAGGATGAATCATGGCGGCGCTTTTGGCAACCGAAACCGTTTTCAGCGAGCAAAAGCCCGAAAATCAGGCCCAGCGACCCTCCGAAGCGCCCCACAGCACCGGGCCGCAAGACGTTGTTCCCGCCGGCGCCGGTGTCGGCTGACCCCTGGGCCGGCGCCGACAGTCCCGACGGCGAGCTGCCGGACATCGTATCGATCGTCATGGCGATGGACCAGGCGCCGGGAGACGAGCCTGCGGAAGCCCCCTCCCCTGCCCTGTCGATCAGCGGCGGCCAGACGGGTGTGCCGGCGCATCTGGAAAAACTTGCCGATCGTGCCCGCGACTATGCCGAGGCGGCGAGCGCGGCCAACACCCGCCGCGCCTACGCCACCGACTGGAAGCATTTCGGGAGCTGGTGCCGACGCCAAAGCGTCGAGGTGTTCCCGCCCGATCCGCAAGTCGTCGGGCTGTACATCACCGCTTGCGCATCCTGTACGGCCACCGGCGACAAGACGCCAAATTCCGTGCCGACGATCGAAGACCGGCTGTCCTCTCTGACCTGGAACTACGCCCAGCGCGGGCAACCGCTGGCCCGCAAGGATCGGCACATCGCCACTGTGATGGCCGGCATCCGCAACAAGCACGGCGCGTCGCCGCGGCAGAAGGAGGCGATCCTTACCGAGGATCTGATCGCTATGCTGGAGACACTCGAACGCGGAGGCTTACGCGGCTTGCGCGACCGCGCCATGCTGCTCCTCGGCTTTGCCAGCGGCCTGCGCCGCTCCGAGATCGTGGCTTTGGACATCGACCGCGACCAGACCGAGGACGGCCGCGGCTGGATCGAGATCCTCGACAAGGGCATGCTCGTTTCCCTTCGCGGCAAGACCGGCTGGCGGGAGGTCGAAGTCGGGCGCGGCTCGTCCGATGCCACCTGCCCGGTTGTCGCGGTGCAGACCTGGCTCAAGCTCGCCGGTATCGCGCACGGACCGCTGTTCCGGCGCGTCACCGGCCAGGGCAAGGCGGTCGGCGCCGGTCGGCTCAACGACTAGGAGGTTGCGCGCCTGGTCAAGCGGACCGCGCTGGCGGCCGGCGTGCGCGGCGACCTGCCGGAAGGCGAACGCCGAATGCTGTTTTCCGGCCATTCGCTGCGCGCTGGCCTCGCCTCCTCGACTGAAGTCGATGAGCGCTATGTGCAAAAGCAACTTGGCCATGCTTCGGCCGAAATGACGCGCAGATATCAGCGCCGTCGCGACCGCTTCCGGGTCAATCTCACCAAGGCGAGTGGCCTGTAGGAGGTCCGGAAAGTCCCCTCCCCTTCCCGTTTGAATCGAATAACGAGTTCTTTTCCTTCAAGGGCCCGACATGACCGGTCTCAACGAAGGAAAAAGGTCCCGTTTCGGCCGATATCGCGGGCTGCGCGAGGAGAAACGGCTTGCCCGGCGTGCTTGACGCTGCAAGCCTCGAGGAGTGTATGGGCGCGAACGCAATACCCATCGCGCACCCTGACCCTAGCCCGAATTGGCCAACAAATCGTAAACGCAGGAGCGCGCATCTATGGAAACCAGGATCATCGACAGCCGTAACGATTTTGCACAATGGGCCATCGATAGGTCCAATGCGATTCTGACGGATCAGGGTTCGGAACTGCCACCGCGGCCCGCAAGGGAAACGAAGCCGAGATCGCTGAGACAGCACAGGCGCTCGGCCAAGCGATCGTCGATGCGCTGATGGAGGCGTTCGACGGCCTCGCCGGCGACGAATGAACCACGGCTTGGCCGGCACGACTGGCTGCGCCAACGGAAACGACGGCCGGTATGTGCGCTCCCAAATCCATCCAGCCATCATGATTTCAGACTGCGCTGAACCCGCCTCGGCGTATCGCGAAAGCCTCACTCGTCTGCGCATCTTCAAGGCAACAAGACCGTCCACGTCGAGCGGCTATCCGACAAGCATGTCGCTCGCCCGGCGAGTGGCCCCGCTCGGCGGCAATTTGACCGCCTTCTGGAACCGGCACCGATCGGCCGACCAAAAAATCGCCAAATGGCGCGGAACGAGCGTCGTTGCCTTCGCCCCCACCGGCTGCGACGTCGCGACTTCGCCCAGATCTCGCTCGGCCGCGAGATCGAATACCTGGCTCGGTCGGTCGTCGATTCCGTCTACCGTCTCTACAGCGCCGACGATCTGTTCGGCCCGGCCTGGGTGCGGCGTGAACTTGTAACCGACGCGCCCGTGGTTGCTGGACCCGTCTACCGGCTGCGCGGCCGCCTAGCGCGCGGAATAAGGACCGACCTCGCGCCGGCCGCGATGCTCCAATTCGTCGCATATCAAAAGCCAAATGGGCAAACAGTTGTTCGACAGACCTCGACCTGTCCCAGTCCGCAAAAAACCGGTCTTCGCGCGACGCGAAATCGACAATCATGAGCGCTCTCGGGCCTGACCTCGCGGATGACACGGGCCTCGAGCTCAGCCTCCGGTGGGGCATTTTGAGCGGCCGCGGGCTGTTGGAAGAAGGCGCTTTGGTGCACCTCCTGATCGCATCTGCCAAGGTAGTAAACGACCGAAACTGCGCGTGCGGAGGGCGCTCGATGCTGCGCCCCCATTCGACCAGGCGCGATTTTTCTGGCCGAGATCCTAAGAGACAAGGATATCGCCACTGCGCCGGGGAGCAGATCGTATTATTCAGCCGCCGCTCCGACGCCACGTCAGGTAGATCCTTGATGACAAACTGCGCGATGTCACGTGAGTCGACTGCCAGCAGCCAAGTTGACTGCAGTCAACTGAGGAGGGGCTCCATTTCTGTTAACCTTTCGTTAGTATTAAATCTGTTGCCGGATCGAAAGAATCAGGGCTACATGCGCTTAGTAGGCCGTTTCGGCTTTAGAAACGCATGTGCGGAAAAATTCGATGAATATGATGATCCGGGAAGAGATTGCAGAAGTCGATCTGTTAATCACACAGCAGGCCAATGACCTCTCCGCAATGCTTCACGAGCATCGGCTCAAAATGTTCCCGCCGAATGCACAGAAAACTTTGCGACCGTTTCAGTTATCGGAGGCTGCGCAATATCTCAATGTGACGGGCGGTTATCTCAAGAATTTGTCTCTCGAAGGCAAGGGGCCGCTGCCGATGGTAACACCGTCCGGCCGCCGTTCATACACGGCCGTGCAGCTACTGGAGATGCGCCAGTATTTGGATAGAAACAGCCGGGCGGCAGCGAAGTACGTTCCGCACCGTCGAAACACGGAACACCTGCAGATAATTGCAGTCGTCAATTTCAAGGGGGGCTCCGCAAAAACGACGACGGCAGCCCACCTGGCGCAGCATCTCGCACTAACCGGGCACCGAGTTCTAGCCATCGACCTTGACCCGCAGGCCTCGCTATCCGCCCTGCACGGCTTCCAGCCGGAGGTCGACCACAACGAATCCCTCTACGAAGCCCTACGCTATGACGACGAAAGAAAGCCGCTGTCGGCGCTAGTTCACAAGACAAATTTTCCGGGTCTCGACATCGTGCCCGCGAATCTCGAGCTGCAGGAATTCGAATACGATACCCCCCTCGCCCTCGCTCAAAAGGACGGCTCCATGGGACGCATCTTTTTCGGGCGTCTCGATGAGGCCTTGGCTGACGTTGCAGACCAGTATGATGTAGTCATCATCGATTGCCCACCTCAGCTTGGCTATTTGACACTGACCGCGCTCTCTTCATCAACCGGCATCCTGATCACCGTGCATCCACAAATGCTTGATGTGATGTCAATGTGCCAGTTCTTGCTGATGATGGGCGAGGTCATGGGCACCCTGAAGAGGGCAGGAGCCAACATGCGGCTCGACTGGCTTCGTTACCTTGTTACCCGCTACGAGCCTACTGACGGCCCCCAGAGCCAAATGGTCGCCTTCATGCGATCGCTGTTCAAGCAGCATGTCCTCGTCAATGAGATGCTTAAAAGTACCGCAATCTCGGATGCAGGGATAACCAAGCAGACGCTCTACGAGGTCGAACGCTCCCAGTTCACACGGTCAACGTATGACCGCGCAATAGAATCGGTGCATCGCGTCAACTCCGAGATCACAGGGTTGATCCACAAGGCATGGGGGCGCTGATGTCCAGGAAGAACCTGCTGACCTCATTCACGGAACGAAAGTTGACCGCAGTCAACTCAGATCCGGGGAGTGATCTCTCCCCAGCAGTGGAGCGAAACCGCAGCCGTGGTGCCTTCGGGGCCATAACGAGATCGATAGATGAGCTCGCCGAGAAAGCTCAGGCGGCAAAGGAGATTGAATCTCGGCTCCTTGAAGGCGCTACAGTCATCGAACTCGATCCTGATACGATCGACATCTCGTTCGTTTCAGATCGCATAGGTGATGATAAGGAGACCTTTGAGGAGCTGGTGGAAGCCATCCGGCAGAGGGGGCAGGATAGCCCAATCCTAGTGCGTCCACATCCCGGCGTGATCGGCCGCTACATGACTGTATTCGGCCACCGACGCGCGCGGGCGGCTAAGGTGCTCGGGAGACCGGTGAAGGCGGTCGTCAAGGAATTGGACGATAGGGACCATGTGATCGCCCAAGGGCAGGAAAACAGCGCCCGAGCCGATCTCTCATTCATTGAGAAGGCCGTTTTT
>NZ_RZSG01000471.1:0-4761 GCF_003997725.1 Mesorhizobium sp. M4A.F.Ca.ET.050.02.1.1 | reverse complement strand
GACGCCTCGCGGGCCGCAGGCTCCCCCCGCCGCCGGCGCCACCAGGACAGACGGCAAGTCCCCCCTCGCTGTCGTCCGAGCCGGAACAGCCCCTGGCCTGCAGGAATGTCAGCGCACCCGGCAAGCGCTTCCGCGTGGTCTGCGAATAGCAGGGCGATAGACTCAGTTTGCTGGGAAGAAGGCCGAGGCCGACCACTCTCCCCGTGCGCGGGTCGGCCGGTTTGTCGACCGCGCCTTTGCTTTCGCTGGCGCCGGCCCCCGTGGGACGGCCCCCGGGCGGCGCCCTCAGCCGCCAGACGGTATAGCTCAAAGTGTCGAATGGTCCCGGTGAAACCTTTGCCCCACACTTCGCGTTGTAGCGGCAAAGGGAGACCGAGGATGTCCATTCACTTCACCGTCTCCGGCCTGACCAGAAACCTCATCCACTCACTCGGACTGGACCACGAGCGGGCACCGAGGCCTCTGACACCGGAGCAGAACCTTTTGCTGGAATGCTATCTGGCCGGGCAAATTCCGGAATCGGCGTGGAGCGACTACGTCTACGAGACGCCGGATCTGCAGCGCCATGTAAACGCGAGGCGCGCGCGGCACTGACCCCGAGGCTGCCGATCGCCTTCTAGCCGCCGCCAGCCACGATGCCGGCGCGCAATACTTCCCGCCAGCCTGCAGGCAAAGCCAGAAGACCTACGAAAAGCCGCCGCTCGAGAAGCGAGAGAGGCTGTCGGACGTGACAGCCGTCAACGGGTCGTCCGCCCCGGTTTCCTGAACCCGCTTCGGCGCCGTCGGCACTGAGATGACCGGCTGAACTTGGGGATCCAGCGCTATCTCTTGGGCGAGTTGAACTGCAGCACGTAGACTTTGCCGGCAATCCCCTGCGCCAGCGCCGGCGAGAAGCTCAGCGGCAGGCAGTGCTGCAGTGCCGAGGTTGCGGCCTCGACATAGGCTTGCCTGGCCTTGGCGTCGCCGCTCACCTTGATCGCCGTCGGCCTGGGGGGACCGATCAGCGTGCCGTCCCGCCTGAGGCTGAAGCTCAAGGTGACCGACGAGTTTTCGGAATTCGCCGGCGGGACCCAGCACGCCTGCAGCGCCGCGCCGACATCGTTCATGGTGTTGAGCTCGGCCGCATTCGATCGACAGGACATGGCCGCCAGGAGCGCCGCGGCGATTGTCGGCAATGCAACGTTTTTCATTGCCAGGATCCTCGTCTCTCCCGCTCCGCCGCCGATCTCATGCTACGGTCAAAGCCGCAGGTGACAACAGGTTTCTCGGCAATCGCCGGGCGCAGCCACGAGGCTGAGAGTGCTTCCGGACCGGCGGCGGTTGAAAAGCAAAAGGCCGGCGCATGGCCGACCTTTGCTTTCGCCTCGGCATCGCGCCAGTACATCCGTGGTCGCGCGCCTGAGCTGAACCAGTGACCATTAGACAGGGTCCTTGGTTAACGAATCCTTAGCCTCGAAGCGCCCGGCAAATCCGGAACGCCACCACAGTGGTCCTTACGCCTTCGCCTGCGACTTCACGTAGGCGATGTAGCCGCGCACATCACCGGCCGGTTCAGCATAGGCCTTGCCGAGCTTCTTCTCCATCGCCGCCATATAGTCCTTCGCCCATTTGGGCAGCGTGTAGTCGATGACCGCTAGGAACTCGAGCGTCGCCGCCAGCCGAATGTCGGCAATCGACGGATTGCTGCCGCCGATGAACGGCTTGCCGTTGCGGAAGAAGCTGTGGAAGACGTCGAGCGGCTCGGCGATTGCTGCCGCTGCCGCCTTCTGGGCCTCTGATTTCCTGTCAGGATGGGCGTCGCTGTGGCCGACCTCGCCGGCATATTGCGGGAAACCGAGCGCCGGATAAGTGGCACGCGCCACGTAGGGGTAAAGCGTGCCGACCAGATAGAACATGGCGCTGTCGATCATCGCCCGCTTGGCCGGCGCCTTGGGGTAGAATTTCTCCAGCCCGTGCTTGTTGGCGAGATACTGCATGATGGCGCAGCTTTCCCACAACACGCCTCTCGGCAGCCCCTTGTCCTCGATCATCGGCGTCAGATGGGCCGGGTTGCGCGCCATGAACTCCGGCGAGCGCGTAAGCCCCCAAGCGTCGGTCTCGGCATGGTCGAAGCCGGCGGCGCGCGCGAACACCCGAACGGTCATGTTGTTGACGCTCGGCTTCAGCATGCTGAGCTTCAGCCCAGGCTTCTTCGCGGCCTTTGCCGTCACCTTGGGTGCGGCCTTTGCCGTCACCTTGGGTGCGGCCTTTGCCGTCACCTTGGGTGCGGCCTTTGCCGTCACCTTCGCGGCTGGCTTGGCCGCTGCTTTTGCCTTTGCTTTCGGCGCTGGCTTGGCGGCCTTCACCGCAGCCTTGGCCGCCGGTTTCCTTGCACTCTTCGTTGCTGCCTTTGCCATCTGTTCCTCCCTCAGGCCTTTTCATATGGATTTTTCGGTGCCCTTTCGTCCGACAAGGTCGCGCGCGACCATTCGACCAGCGTCTGGATCGCGTCGGCCAGATGCACTTCCGCGATGTTGTAGTCGCCGCGCGCGACGCGGATCTTGTGCGCCTGCATCAGCACATCGGCATGGGTGAAGCCCGCCGGTGGTTCGAAGCGGTACGAGGCGAGCTCGATCAAGAGGCCAAGCGGGTCCTCGAAATAGATCGAATCCATGAAGCCGCGATCCTTGACGCCGCTATGCTTGATGCCGCGCTCGTCGAGCCGGGCGACCGCCTGCAGGAAGGTGACGCGCGACACCGCAAACGCGATGTGGTGGACGCAGCCCGTATCGGTGGGCGTACGCCTGGGCACCGCCGTGCGGCTCTCATCGGTGAAGACGGTAATCAGCCTTCCGTCGCCCGGATCGAAATAGAGATGGCTCTCGCTCGCCTTGTCGAGATTGGGCTGTTCGAAGACGAAGGGCATGCCGAGCACGCCTTCCCAGAAATCGATCGACGTCTGGCGCCCGGCGCCGACCAGCGTGATGTGATGGACGCCCTGCGATTGCAGTTTCTGCATCGGTCTCCCTCCCTGCGATCCTCGCCTCTGTCGGGCCAGTTCGGATCGGCATTTACCGCCGGCGCTCCCCAAGGCGCCGCCCTGCGCCTTTGGCGCAAGGTAATGACAGGATGCTAATTCAATCGGCGGCGTTGCGCCAGAAGCGCCGAAGCGCTGCTAACGTCGCGCGGAATCCGGGGGCGTATCCTGGAATGGAAAAATGTGCTGGAGAGACTTGGTACGCCCAAGGGGAATCGAACCCCTGTTCCCGCCGTGAGAGGGCGGTGTCCTGACCGCTAGACGATGGGCGCGCTCAAGAACCGGCGATATAGGCTGGCGGCCAGGAAAAAGCAACTGGGCTTCGGAGAGTTCGCCGATATTCCAAAACTGCTGGGCTCAGCCCCGTCGTTTCGGCTCGATCAGGTCCCAGAGATTGCCGTAGAGATCGGCAAAAACCGCCACCGTGCCGTAGGCCTCGAAGCGCGGCGCCTCGCGGAACTCGACGCCGCCGGCCAGCATCGCCACATGGTCGCGGGCGAAGTCGTCGGTTTCGAGGAAGAGAAAGACCCGGCCACCGGTCTGGTTGCCGATGCGGCTCGCCTGCGTCTCGTCCGCTGCTTCGGCAAGCAGCAGCCGCGCGCCGTTTGCGTTCGCCGGCGTTACGATCACCCAGCGCTTACCGCCGCCGAGATCGACGTCCTCGGCAAGCGCGAAGCCCAGCCGCTCGACATACCAGTCAATCGCCTCGTCATAGTTCCCGACGACGAGCGCCACGGTAGCGATGCAGCGCTTGTCGGCGAAGCCGCTCATTTGTTGCGGATCGCAAACTGGCCTATCACGCGACGCTCGGCGATGTCGTAGACGAAGATGGCGCGGCTGCCGTCGGCAAGCTCGGCATCGATCGCGATGCGGTTGCCGGACAGCGACTGGCTGATCACCTTGGCGCCGACCGGCAGCACGATGTCGGCGCTAAGCGGTTCGCCGGCCGGCACCTGGATATCGCTGGCAACCGGGGCGCTGGCAGGCGGCGCGTTGCGCGCTTTGTAGACAAGCGCCGCGATCACCACCATAAGGGCAAGGAACAGCAGCCCGAGATTGACGGCCATGAAGCGGATGAGTTTGCCGCGCACCTTCTCGACTTCGGCGTCGAGCGGCTTTTCTTCGTCTTCCTCGGCAATTGGCCTGGCCATGGAATTGGGTTCCAGAACGGTTTTCGATGAGCGCTCATAGCGAAGAGGCCTCCAGATTAATAGAGGATCGTTTGACAGGCAGTGATTTGACAGCCGGCGGATCGGTCATGCTGGAGGCCGGCCCGGATGCCGCCGGCCAGCGCCTCGACCAATGGCTGGCCGGCCGGCTCGGCCGGGACATCTCGCGCAGCCGGGTGCAGATGCTGATCAGGCAGGGCGCGGTCAGGATCGGCGGCAAGGTCGCCGAGGAGGCCAAGCGCAGGATGGCCGCCGGCGAGCGCGTCTCGGTGGAGATGCCGGAGCCTGAACCGGCGGAGCCGCGGGGCGAGGCGATCGCCCTCGACATCCTCTATGAGGACGATGAGCTTATCGTCATCAACAAGCCGGCGGGACTGGTCGTCCATCCCGGCGCCGGCAACTGGACCGGCACGCTGGTCAATGCGCTCATCCACCATTGCGGCGACAGCCTGTCCGGCATTGGCGGCGTCAAGCGGCCGGGCATCGTTCATCGTCTTGACAAGGAGACCAGTGGCGTCATGGTCGTCGCCAAGACCGACCGTGCCCACAAGGCGCTGTCGGAGGCGTTTGCCGATC
>NZ_RZSG01000470.1:0-4761 GCF_003997725.1 Mesorhizobium sp. M4A.F.Ca.ET.050.02.1.1 | reverse complement strand
GGGTTACCCTTCACCGAGCCCGACAAGGTGGTGGGGGCGGCACATCTTGGCCAGTCCGGCGTCGACGAGTGGGCCTCGGCGCTGCTGCAGTTTGCCGGCGGCATCGTCGCCGAGCTTTCCTGCAGCATTTCGCTCGACCAGGACAATGTGCTGCGCATTTTTGGCACCAAGGGTCGCATCGAGGTTCCGGACTTCTGGTTCGCCGGTGGCAACCGCGACGTCGGGCAGGGCCGGATCGACCTGATCCGGGCAGGCCACGCACGCGAGACCATCAGCGTCAACGAGACGCGCCATGTCTATTCCTTCGAGGTCGATGGTGCCGGCGAGGCGATCCTCGCCGGCCGCCAGGAATTCGCCTGGCCAGGCATGTCCTGGGCCGACAGCCTCGGCACGTTGCGTGTTCTCGACAAATGGCGCGCCGCGGTTGGGCTGGAGTACGAGATCGAAAAGCCGGCTAAGCGCCTCAACACCATCGTTGGCCGGCCGCTGCGCACTGATGGCAAGGCCATCGGCAAGCGCGCCATCCCCGGCCTGCCGAAGCCGACGTCTGTGGTGGCGCTCGGCTTCGAGGATTTCCGGACCTTCTCTTCGGGTTCGATCCTGCTTGACGCCTTCTTCGAGGCCGGCGGCAATCTGTTCGACACCGGCTACGTCTATGGCGCCGGCTATACCGAGACGCTGCTCGGGCACTGGCTGCGAAACCGCGGCGTGCGCGAGCAGTCGGTGGTGATCGGCAAGGGTGCGCATTCACCGCTCTGCTATCCCGATGTGATCGGCAAGCAGCTCGCCCAGTCGCTCGACCGGCTGCAGACCGACCATGTCGACATCTATTTCATGCACCGCGACAATCCGGACGTGCCGGTCGGCGAATTCGTCGACGCCATGGACGCCGAGGTCAAGGCCGGCCGCATCCGCGGTCCGTTCGGCGGGTCGAACTGGACCATGGAGCGCATGGATGAGGCGATTGCCTATGCCGAGCGCACCGGCAAGCAGAAGCCCGGCGCGCTTTCCAACAATTTCTCGCTGGCTGAGATGCTGGAGCCGATCTGGGCCGGCTGCGTCACCTCGTCCACCGACGACTGGAAGGCCTGGCTGACGGCGCGGCAGATGCCGAACTTCGCCTGGTCGAGCCAGGGCCGTGGCTTCTTCACCGATCGCGCCGGCCGCGACAAGCATGATAGCGAGGAGCTGGTGCGCGTCTGGTATTCCGAGAAGAATTTCGGCCGCCGCGACCGCGCCATCGAGCTTGCCAACCGTCTCGGCAAGAGCCCGATCCATGTCGCGCTCGCCTATGTGCTGGCGCAGCCCTTCCCGTCAGTGCCGCTGATCGGCCCGCGCACGCTGGACGAGCTGGAGGACAGTCTCAGGGCGTTGGATATCAAGCTATCGCCGGAAGATGTCGCCTGGCTGGACAACGGGCCGGAGCGGCGCAGGGCGTAGGCTGCTTGGGGCGTTGAAAAGGAAGCGCAGCGTTCCTTCGCCCCTCGCGCCAGCATCTCAACAGTTTCACCGATCGATCCGCGTCGATAAAATAATCGACGACGACGTCCGCTCGACCCCATCCATCGCCCCGATCTGGTCGAGCAGTGTGTCGAGATCGCGGATCGACGGCGCATCGACGATGACGATCATGTCGAAATTGCCGCTCACCGAGTGCAGCGTCCTAACCGGCGGCAGCGCCTGCAGGCTGCGCACCACCTTGTCGGCGAGCTTCGGCGTCACGGTGAGCAGCACATGCGCCCGGACCAGCCCTTGCTCATAGTCGGGCGACAACCGCACGCCGTAGCCCGCAATGATGCCGCGGCGCTCCAGCCGCTCGATCCGGCTCTGCACCGTGGTGCGCGACACGCCGAGCTGGCGGGCGAGCTCGGCGGTCGAGGCGCGCGCGTTGGCGCGCAGCAGTGAAAGCAGGGCCTGTTCGGCATCGCTGATCATTTCGACGATCCTTGTCGGCATATTGTTAAAAGCGGCATTTCGTTTCGTACAATTTCACGCTTCCTTTCGACAGGCAAGCTGCGATGATTCCGGCCAGCTCAGGAGCAATTCCAGGAAAGGTGTGAAGCGGTTTCCGTCCGGAATTGCGTAACGCGAAATGGCAGGGGTATTGATCATGAAGAACATCGTTGTCGTCGGCGCCGGCAAGATCGGCTCGACCATCGCCGAGATGCTGGCCTCCACCGGCGACTATGGCGTGACGCTCGTCGACCGCTCGGCGGCGCAGCTTGCCGCGGCCGAACTCCCCGCGGGCGTCGAGACCATGGAACTCGACATCGCCGCGCCGGGCGTGCTCGAGGCAGCGCTTGCCGGCAAATTCGCGGTGCTGAGCGCCGCTCCCTTCCATCTCACCACGCGCATCGCCGAGGCGGCCGCCACTACCGACGTGCACTATCTCGATCTCACCGAGGATGTCGTCAGCACAAGGCGGGTGAAGGAGCTGGCGCGCGATGCCAGCAGCGCCTTCATTCCGCAATGCGGGCTGGCGCCGGGCTTCATCTCGATCGTCGCCAACGATCTCGCCAGCCGCTTCGACACGCTGGAGAGCGTGCGCATGCGGGTCGGCGCGCTGCCGCAATATCCGTCGAACGCGCTGAACTACAATCTGACCTGGAGCACCGACGGGGTCATCAACGAATATTGCGAGCCCTGCGAGGCGATCGTCGAGGGCGAGCTGATCGAGGTGCCGCCGCTGGAGGAGCGCGAGGAGTTCTCGCTCGACGGCGTCACCTACGAGGCCTTCAACACCTCGGGCGGGCTGGGCACGCTGGCCGAGACGCTGAAGGGCAAGGTGCGCACGCTGAACTACCGCACCATCCGCTATCCCGGCCACGCCGCGATCATGAAGGCGCTGCTCAACGATCTCGGCCTGCGTCACCGTCGCGACGTGCTGAAGGACATTTTCGAAAGCGCCCTGCCGGCGACGCTGCAGGACGTCGTCATCGTCTTCGTCACCGTCTCGGGCCGCAAGAGCGGCCGCCTGCTGCAGGAAACCTACGCCAACAAGATCTACTCGAAGCGCGTCGGCACTCTGGTGCGCAGCGCCATCCAGATCACCACCGCCTCCGGCATCTGCGCCGTGCTCGACATGCTCGCCGACGGCACATTGCCGGCGAAAGGCTTCGTCCGCCAGGAGGACATCGCGCTCGACGCCTTCCTCGCCAACCGCTTCGGCCGCGCCTACGCCCAGCACGAGATGGAAAGCCGGCTGGCGGGGTGAGCTGGGTGATCTCCCCCCTTGAGGGGGAGATGTCGCCGAAGGCGACAGAGGGGGTCGTTTCGCGTGGAGCGCTAACCTCGATCTGTCGCAAGGGAGGTCGCGTCCGGTCGCACCGACCCCCTCTGGCCTGCCGGCCATCTCCCCCTCAAGGGGGGAGATAACACCTTTTCAAATATGCAGCGCCTGACCCAGCGCCTTGAGCGCTGCTTCCTGGAAACCTTCGCCCTGCGTCGGATGGGCGTGGATCGTGCCGGCGATGTCTTCCAGCCGCGCCCCCATTTCCAGCGCCAGGCCAAAGGCCGCCGACAGTTCCGACACGCCTTGCCCGACCGCCTGGATACCCAGCACCAGATGATTGTCGGCGCGGGCGACGACACGGACGAAACCATCCTCGCCTTGCTTGGTCATGGCGCGGCCGTTGGCGGCGAAGGGGAATAGCCCGATCTTGACCTCGCCGGCGAGCGCCTTCGCCTCGTCAGGTGACAGGCCGGCCGTGACCAGTTCCGGATCGGTGAAGCAGATGGCGGGTATTGCGCGCTTGTCCCAGCTTCTTTTGTGACCGGCGACGATCTCGGCCACCATCTCGCCCTGCGCCATCGTCCGGTGCGCCAGCATCGGCTCGCCGGTGACGTCGCCGATGGCGAAGATGCCGCGCATCGAGGTGCGGCACTGCTCGTCGACGCGGATGAATTTGCCGGCCATGTCGAGGTCGATCTGGTCCAGCCCCCAGCCTTCGGTGAGCGGCTTGCGCCCGACGGTGACGAGGATCTTGTCGGCGGCGACCTTGGCGTTCTTGCCGTCTGCCGTCTCGACCAGCAGCGAATCGCCCTTGCCGGCCTGTCCCTGGGTCGACACCCCCTTGGCCTTGGCGCCTGTCATCACCTCGATGCCGAGTTCGCCGAGCCGCTTCACCACCGGTCGGGTCAGTTCGGCGTCATATTGCGCCAGCACACGTGGCAAAGCCTCGACCACGGTGACCTTGGCGCCCATCTTCGCGAAGGCGATGCCGAGCTCCAGCCCGATATAGCCGCCGCCGACGACGGCGAGCTTCTTCGGCACCTCGCTCAGCGCCAGCGCGTCGGTGGACGAGATCACCGGGCCGCCGAACGGCAGAAACGGCAGTTCGACCGGCGCCGAACCGGTCGCGATCACCACCGTCTCGGCGCGGATCACCTGGGTGCCGGTCTCGGTCTCAACCTCGACGGTCTTGCCGTCGCGGAAAGTCGCCCAGCCCTGTACGGTCTTGACCCTGGCCTTCTTCAGCAGGCCGGCCACGCCGCTGTTCAGCCGGCTAACGATCCCGTCCTTCCAGGCGATTGCCTTGGCCAGATCAAGCATCGGCGCGGTGAGTGAAATGCCGAGCGGGCTCTTGCCGCCGGCCATGTGCGCCACCTTCTCGAACTCCTCCGCGGCGTGGATCAGCGCCTTGGACGGTATGCAGCCGACATTGAGGCAGGTGCCACCCGGCTTGCCGGCCTCGACGATCACCGTGTCGACGCCGAGCTGGCCGGCGCGGATGGCGCAGACATAGCCGCCGGGCCCGGCGC
>NZ_RZSG01000046.1:0-18585 GCF_003997725.1 Mesorhizobium sp. M4A.F.Ca.ET.050.02.1.1 | reverse complement strand
GGTCCACATAGACCGAGTTGCAGATGATGACCTGGTCGCCTGGCTGGCAGGTGCGGGCCGCGGCGCCGTTGAGAATGCAGCAGCGCGAGCCGCGTTCGCCGAGGATGACATAGGTCGAAATCCGCGCGCCCGAATTCTTGTTCCAGATCTCGACAAACTCCATCGGCAGGATGCCTGCCTGTTCGCAATGGTCGGGATCGAGCGTGACCGAGCCGTGATAATCGAGATTGGCCTCCGTGACGTGGATGCCGTGCAGCTTGCCGGCAACGATTTTGCGCATCCCTTCCTCCAAAACGACTTTCGATCCTGTGCCCCTGTGCCTCGCGTTCGCGGCGCCTATCGCGTGCCTTCTTCGGCTTGAGCGCAAGAACGCTCCCTTCTGATCGCGTCGCAGGATTCGGTGAAGGCGACATCCAACAGGCAACCGAGTGCTTCCAGTCCGTGAGAGGCAGCCATCTGCCGCAGTTCGTCGAGCCGGCAGATGATAAAGCCAAGTGCTTCCACGCGGTCCTTTGTTTGCCCCTGGCCCGTCGCTTTCTCCTCGCCGCTAGAGTTATGCGGTGCGCCAAGGAGCAGGCTTGGGTCAGCGGTCGGTGGAACTAAGGACGTTGTGGCGCGAGTTAGTCTGCGGCCAAAGGAGTTCCTGCGGTCCCGGTTCATGCCCTCTCCCTCAGTTCAGATGCCTGCGGCAATTCCGGTCCGCAGGCATATCCAGGCCAATGTCGAGAATGGGAGCGCTATGGGTAAGCCAGCCGACCGAGATGAGATCGACCCCGGTCGCGGCAATTGCGGGAGCCGTTCTCGGCGTTACCCGACCCGATGCTTCTGTGAGAGCTCTGCCGCCGACCATCGTCACAGCCTGGGCAAGTTCCTCGGGCGACATGTTGTCGAGAAGCACGGCGTCAACGCCGACTTGGAGTGCCATCTCCAGCTGATCCAGCGTGTCGACCTCGACCTCGATCTTGACCATGTGACCTATGGCGCCGCGCGCTCGCTCGATGGCGGTACGGATATCGCCGGCAATAGCGATGTGATTGTCTTTGATGAGCACGGCGTCGTCGAGTGCGAAGCGGTGGTTGGCGCCGCCACCGGCGCGCACGGCATATTTTTCCAGGACACGCAGACCGGGCGTCGTCTTTCGCGTGCACACGATCTTTGCGTTATGGCCGCGCACCGCGTTTACGAGCGCTGCCGTAGCCGTCGCTATGCCGCTCAGCTTGCAGAGGAAATTGAGTGCTGTCCGTTCCGCCGTCAGCAGGCTGCGCGCCGGCCCGTTTACGATCGCGATGGTTTCGCCGGCCGAAACCTTGCCGCCCTCGGGGCACCGCAACTGCATGCTGATCCCAGGATCGACCAGCAGGAAGGCAAACATCACCAGATCGAGCCCGGCGACAACGCCGGCCTGCCTGGCATTCAACACGAGCGTCGCCTTGCAATCGGCGGGGATGATCGCATCGCTGGTGATGTCGCCGGCCCTGCCAAAATCTTCCAGAAGGGCACCGCGCACGATGGGTTCCATTATCATCTGGGGAAGCGGTGCAAGGGATGTCATATCAACGGCTCCGTTCGGATCTCTGCCAGCTGAGCGCGACGGCACTCTCAAAGGCTGTGCAGAGCGTCAGTCGCGAGGGGAGGGCGGCAGCTTCGCGCCCAGGAAAATCGGACCGGTAGTGCGAACCGCGGCTCTCCTCGCGGCGTAATGCCGCAATCGCGATCAACAGCGCAACCAGGGCCGGGTCGGCCGTTGCTGTCTCGCCAACGGCGATCGGCAGAAGGGTCGAGATCGCCTCGCGCAGCGCTTTGCCATTTCGAAAGATGCCAAGCGCATTAGAGACTAGTTGGCGTACAGGTGAAGGGTCGGGTCGCAATGGAAAGACTGCCGGCAGCCTGGGCCATTGCCGGCCGGTTGAGGTCCCGGCCACACTTGCCGCGACCCAGGCGGCTGTTGCAATGGCTTCGGTCAGCGAGTTGCTGGCGAGACGATTGGCGCCATGCAGCCCTGTGCATGCGACCTCGCCGCAGGCCCACAAGCCGCCAACGGAACTGCGCCCTTCAGCGTCTACCGCCACGCCGCCCATGTGATAGTGAGCCGCCGGACGCACGGGAATGGGCTCCATGGCCGGATCAATGCCGGCCTGCTTGCAAGCGGCGTCGATCGCCGGGAAGCGTTTTGCGAATTTTTGCCCGAGGCATCGCCGGGCGTCGAGATAGACACGATGCCCGGCGGCGAGCTGATTGGCGATTGCGCGGGCGACCACGTCGCGCGATGCGAATTCAGCGCCAGGTATAGCGGCAAGGAAGCGGTGACCGTATTCGTCCACCAGCACCGCGCCTTCGCCCCGTACCGCTTCGCTTATAAGCGGCATTGGCCGGCGCGGCGTGTCGAGCGCGGTCGGGTGGAACTGCACGAATTCCAGATCGGCGAGCTCCGCGCCGGCACAGGCGGCCAGCGCCAGACCATGCCCGTATGAGGAAAGCGGGTTCGTGGTATCGCCAAAGAGGCCGCCGATGCCGCCAGTCGCAAGCACCACACGGCGGGTGGGCAAAGCAAACACGCCACTGTGCAGGACGGCTAACAAGCCCACAATGCCGCCCTCTGCAACGACCAGGCGAAGGGCTGTCGCACCTTCCATGATTGTGATCGAACGGGTTCGCCGCGCCACGGCGAGCAGCGCGCGGAACAACTCGCGGCCGGTGGCATCACCGGCGGCATGGACAATGCGGCGCCGCGAATGAGCCGCCTCCAGGCCGAGCCGCAGTTTTCCGTCTAACGCGCGGTCGAAAGGAGCGCCCAGACGAATGAGGTGGTCGATGGTTGCGGGGACTGACTCGACGACTCGCCTGGCGATCGCTTCATTGCAAAGGCCGTCGCCGGCAGCAAGCGTGTCAGTCAGATGGAGTTCGGGGCTGTCGTCGTCCCCCAGGCTCGCGGCAAGGCCGCCCTGGGCCAACGTGCTTGAGGTTTCGGTTCCGAGCGGAGCGCGGGAAAGAATAACGACCGGCTGTGGCGCCAGGTGAAGCGCGGTCATCAGGCCGGCGATGCCAGCGCCGATAATGACCGGCGCCCCGCCAATGTCATGGATGTCTGGGGTCATACGAAGAGCATGCGCTCGACGGCCCAGCGGGCCCGCTCGGCGACACGCGGATCGATGGTGACGATGTGACGGTTCTGCTCGAGTGCCGTGCGTATATTGGCGAGCGTGATGCGCTTCATGTGCGGGCAGAGGTTGCATGGGCGCACGAAGTCGACCTCAGGATGCTCGACAGCGACATTGTCGCTCATCGAACATTCGGTCATCAGCACCACACGCGCCGGCTTGTGCCGTCCGACATAATCTGACATTGCCGCCGTCGAGCCAGCGAAATCGGCTTCGGCAACCACCTCAGGTGGGCATTCGGGATGGGCGAGCACGGTCACGCCCGGATGGGCCTCGCGCAGATCGCGAATGTCGTTCGCGCTGAAGCGCTCGTGCACCTCGCAGCGTCCCTTCCAGGCGATGATCTCGACCTTGGTCTGCGCCGCGATGTTCCTCGCCAGATATTCGTCGGGTAGCATGATGACGCGCGGCGCGTTGAGCGACTTCACCACCGCAAGCGCGTTTCCAGAGGTGCAGCAAATGTCGGACTCGGCCTTCACCGCCGCGGAGGTGTTGACGTAGGTCACGACTGGAGCGGAAGGATAGCGCTGCCGCATCAGGCGCACGTCCTCGGCCGTGATCGAGTCCGCCAGCGAACAGCCGGCGGCAAGGTCCGGAATGAGCACGGTCTTGCCGGGATTGAGGAGCTTTGCGGTCTCAGCCATGAAATGCACGCCGGCGACGACGATCACGTCCGCCTCAACCGTCATCGCCTTGCGGGCCAGCGCCAGGCTGTCGCCAACGATGTCGGCCACGCAATGGAAGATCTCTGGCGTCTGATAATTGTGCGCCAGGATGACGGCGTTGCGCTCGCGCTTCAGCGCCAGGATCGCATCGATATCGTCGGCAAAGGCCGGCCATTCGATCGGCGGGATCACCCGCCGGACGCGCTCATAGAGCGACGCGGCCGTTGGTAACGCGCCAATCATCCGCGCCTCCGCTTATATTCGGACTGACAACAAGCGGCATATATCTACGTCGACTATAAAGGTGTCAAGCCCGCGCAAGCGGCAATTTCGTTCCCAAAACGACAGCGTTGTCGTCGAGAACAGCACGGCGGAAGCGGTAGAGCTTTGCTGGCCGGCCGCCTGTGTCGAGGGACGTCTCGCCGGTCTCCTCGACCAGCTCCTGCTGCTCGACAAGCCTGCGGAAGTTCGGCTTGTTGATGAGCCGGCCGGCCAGCGCTTCCACGGTTCGCTGCAGTTGCAGCAGCGTGAAGGTCGGTCGCATGAGCTCGAAGACGACCGGCCGGTATTTGATCTTGGAGCGCAGCCGCGCGATGCCAGTCGCAAGGATCCGGCGATGATCGCAGACCATCGCCTTGCCTGACACTGTTGCCGGGAGCGTCATGCTCGCGTTGCCGCCAGCCTCTTCGACTAGGCCCGCCTCGAAAAGCAACTCATAGCGCTGCAGCGTAAGATCCTCGTTCCAGGGGCGATCGTCGAAGGCAAACGCGATCGCCGCGCGCTGACCGCGTTCGCGCCGCGCTGCCATACTGCTGGCACTCTTCGCCCAGGCCATCAGACGCCGGTGCAGGATGCTCAGCGCTTCCGGCGCGCCAGACCGGTGGTCTTCCCATGGAAAATACGCGTACCAGCTTTTCCAGTCGCTCTTGCGTGACACGGCAATAGCTTCTTGCCGGGTCAGCGCAAGATAACTGATCGAGATGTTGCGCTGTTGGCGCCCAGCCTCGATGCGGTCTCGGTCAGCGAAGGTATAGAGCTGCTCGATGTAGCCCAGTGGGTGTCCAGTCTTTTGTTCGACCCAGTCCCTGAGGCCAAATTGCAGGGAACGGTGACTGAGCTCGAAGGGGCCGGAAGGCAGCGCATCCCGCTGCCCCACCGTGAGGACGCAAGGATCGCGGTCTGTCACGGCAGCGACAACCGCGATCAAGTCCAAATTGATGTCGCGGCTTTCCCGAGCGTTGCTATTTTTGTTTCGTGTTGCTTGGTCGTGCATGTTGCCGAACGTGGCCGTGCTCTGTGAGGTGACGCGGCTAAACCGATTTAATCAACGTGTACCATGCCGGGCCGCGCGTCAACGGCGTACCTGTACGGTCTTTTGGTGCTCGCACTTGCATAAAACTGGTCCAAACGCGACACCCGCGGTAGGTAACGCAAGGGAAGGGCGCGCCTTTTTGCCGACCGTGAAGGCGGCGAGCGCAATGAACAGGTTAAGGCGGTCCAGCTTGGGTGCAACGCGTATAGTGGCATTCTCGATCTGCGCGTTATAGCGAAGTTTCGCTGCCCTGGCTGGCGGATCGCACACGACGCTTTTGGACTAACCGTCCGGTCATGGCGAGCGATAGCCGCTGCAGCCGAGGGACAAAGCAGTTGTTGCGCGTTTACGGCCGGTATCGTGCAGGTGATTTTCCTCCTGGCAATCCAGGGGCCTTGCGATTTCTCGTTTTTGCTGCGCCTATCCCCAAGTCAGAATGTTAACTGGCTTGGGCAAACCGACGCTGCAACTGATACAAAGGAAAAATGCATGGCAACTGGCACTGTGAAGTGGTTCAACAGCACGAAGGGCTACGGCTTTATTCAGCCCGATGCGGGTGGCCCGGACGTTTTTGTCCACATTTCCGCTGTGGAGCGTTCGGGGCTTTCGACTCTCGCTGACGGGCAAAAGGTTAATTAATTACGAGATCGAGCAGGACCGCCGCACCGGGAAATCCTCAGCCGGCAATCTCAGCAAAGTAAAGTGAGCTGACGGCCTCTTGCGCATGCGGAGCAGCCGCCCGGCGGTGGTCCATCCCGTCCCCCCGCAGACGAAATCGTACGGGAACATAAATCGAGCATGCCGTGCGCAAGTTGCTACCTAGCGCGAATGCGACGAAAGGCGGGTTCTCCCCGCCTTTCAAGTCAGCGCGCCGGAACAACGCTCAGGCGGCGCCGTTCTTACGGGTCCTCTTTGCAGGGGCTGCCTGTTCGGTCTGATCAGGCTTTCTACCTAGGCCCATGGTCTTGGCTAAAGCCGAGCGCGTCGCGGCATAGCTCGGGGCGACCATCGGATAGTCTGCCGGCAGGCCCCACTTGGCGCGGTATTCTTCAGGCGTCAGACCATAATGGGTCGCGAGATGCCGTTTCAGCGACTTGAATTTTTTTCCGTCCTCCAGGCTGATGATGTAGTCGGGCGTGACCGATTTCTTGATGGGAACGGCAGGCTTGAGCTCCTCAGGCTTCACGACCGGCCCACCGATCGTGCCTTTTAAGGCGGCATGCACCTGGTCGATCAGACCCGGAAGATCGCCCACGGGGACCGGATTGTTCGATACGTAAGCCGATACGACGTCGGCGGTAAGTTCGATGAGGGCGTCACTATTGTTCTCGATTTCTTCTGTCACGGAATGCTCCTGATTTTGGCTGCTGCAAAATTCAGTTTGATTAATGAAGCCAGCCACAGGAACCCAATGAAAGTTGCGTTCTACCCCATTGATCGCAGCAAGGTCGGGGGCTTCACGCCGTCAACCTCGCCGTCGCAGCAGGGTGGATCCCGATCAGCCTCGGTCTCATGGCCTTTGTCTATCGCGCGCCAGAAGGGGCCGTCTCCGTTGAGGGCGATCGAGGCAGTCTCACCTCAGAAACGGTGCAGTGATTGCTGCTAGCTCGATCTGGTGTCTCTACAATATCGCTTTTGCGATGATCTTCAGTTTCGGACCATCTATGCTGGTTGAGCGAGGCTGGTCTATTGCTGCAGCTGGATCAACGATCAGTATCGTGCTCTGACGCGCAGCGCTTTCGGTTCCCTTCGGTGGCTTCCTCGCTGATCAGACCAAACGCGGCGAAGCCATGATTGTCGCTGGCTGCATCGCCTTTGCCCTGCTGACAGTTTCTTCTCATCGGTGACGAGGTCATCGATCGAGGTGAAGAGATTGACCTGGTTATGCTTGCTTGCGAGATAGGTTTCCGACCGCTGGATCGACCGGGTCGATTACGGCAAGCGTCGGCAGGATCTTGGCTGTCAAACATACCCCCCCCAAAATCAGCTCCCACCTGGCGGCTTTAGGGGCCTCCCTGCTAGTCCGCGCCGTTGGCGAATTATTGAATCGTCGTAGAAAAGTGTTTCGTAAATACTTCGCTTCCGCTTAGCACAATACCGAGGGGAATTGCAGCGGGCGACGCAGGGGCAAGAGCTTGACACATACCTCTACAGAGCAGATCGTCCGGTTACCTTGGGGGAAGACATCTTGAACACTATCAGGTCTGCGGGCGCCTTCTGTGCGGCAACGTTCATTCTTGCGGTATGGACCTCAGGAGGTGCTTTCGCCTCTCAGGACGTCTTGGGCTCCTTCCTAACCTTGAACGGAAATTGTCTTAAGCTGATCGCGCTAGGCAAAGACATGTCGCCGTATTGCCGCCCGGTACTTTCGAGCAACAACATGAGCGGTGGACGCGTCCTATTTCATTTTACCCTAAGGAATGATGCAGTGCTGACGATTGTCGGCAAAAATCTGCCCAATCCCACTCCGGACACCGATGCTATCGCGATGCAGCGCATTTATCTGAATCTTGGCATCCAGGGTGTAGCTCCGAGTGTAGCGTCTGCATCTGGCAAATGCACCTTCAACAATCCATACAAAGGCCCGATGACATTGAGCTGCAAAGGACGTGCCGACGGCAAGCCATTGGGCCGCATCGATCTCATGAGTGATGAGATGGGTGACGCCTCCGGTCCGGGCTTTGTAGGGCATTCCGTAGCGGAAAAGGACAACAACGCCGATGAGTGAAAAGACCAGCCCAAGGATGTTGAGCGCTGCTGCCATCATCTTTGCTCCACTGTCATTCTTGAAACTCCTTCCATGCCCGATCGAGGCCGTTGGGCGACCGAAGATCGTAGGCGCTGCGTAGCCGGCCGGCGAGTTTCAGCCGCCCCAACTCGCAAATGATGTGCTGTCCTTCTCCAACATCACCAAGATCTCCGATCTCTCGCCAACTATGCGCATGTGTGGGAGCGAAACCCGTTCGATTACCATGCGACTGCGAAGGAGCGCGGGGCTAGAAGCGTGTCCTTTGAGGTCCAGATGCTCTCGACCGGTGTGGCCGCCATTTTTTACGCTCCTGCGCGTCCGGAATGTTTCACGGGAAGAGCATTGAAACAAGATTGCCGGCTGGCACCTTGCACCACTTTGCTGCCGGTCTTCGCTGCGTTGGGAAGGGCCGGGACCTTCGGTCATGGGATGGCTTTTACGGCGCCAACGTGGAGAAAGCCGGCTGCCAACAGGCCGCATTCGATAGAGAAGCACAGCAACGATCTCGAAGACTTCATCCATGATGGCTACATCGCCGGGGAGAAATACAAAGGGCGATTGAAGGAGGTTGAACGAATGAGCGTTCAGCCGGGCTGATTGCCATGATCGTGGGTATCGGCCTCTCGTGCTTTGCAATGGCATTCGTGCTGTTTGCCGCCGATCCTCTCGACTTCCACCCGGACCCGTTCCTGCAGGCGCTGGTCTGGCTAGGCTTTGGCGCTTGGTGCCTCGCTACAGCTTGGCGGCGACGCAACTGGCGTCCGCCGCCAGTCGAGCGCTGACCGTTATCGCTGCTGCAAAAACGCCTTTTATCGCTGATCGGATGGAATTCGGGCTTGACAGTAAGGCAGACTGAAAACTGGCGATGCAGCATATGAGGTAGGTCGGCCGGGCTCTGAAAGAGGTCGCAGCCGAGCTATCGGAAACAGACAATGGCGCGATCCGTCAGGCGCGAGGCTAGCAGCGGACCGGGAGCAGGCGTGAGGCTTTAGCGAAACAACTTTGCTATCCTCGCGCAATCTCCGCTGAGTCGTCCGATGTCGCGCTTGATTAGACCGTCGCCGAGGACGCTGACCAAAACGATTGCAGCCTGTGTCGAGAATGCCGAGCGTCTGCTTGCTGACGCTGACATGTTCGAGTTCGAGATGCTGAAATCGACACGGCTCTACCTGATCCTGATCGCACAGGAAGAGCTTGCGAAAGCCTTCATGCTCATATTGGTATCGATCGGCATCTTTCCGCTTTCGCGGCCGATCCTGAGGGCGATGAACGACCACTCATGCAAGCAGTTGGTCGGCATGCTCATGCGCTACATGATCGGGCGCGATTGGATCGATCTAGAGGACCTACGCCGCATGTTGGAAGAGGACTTCGACATGGGCGGTGATCATTTCCCGATCGACATCGCCAGCGCACTCGAATTGCTACGATATGAGAAAGTCGCTCGATGGGAAACCGGAATGGGAGGCTACGCGGACGGAGACCTCAACTACAGCCGTGCAGCCCGCAAAGTGGCATCTGGCAAGCACGATCGACGGAAACAGGATGCGCTGTACGTCCGCGTGAATCCTGACGGTTCGATCGGCAGTACGCCCCACAAGGTCACGGATGCTGAGGTCAAGGACGAAGCCGAGCGCGCCAGTCGGTATTGCTACTTCGTCAAAGAGTCGATGGCTGGCAAGGCATCGGGCCTGCGGTACGAAAAGACCGTCGCGGCGCTAAGGATGCTCTTCGCCCATCGCCCTCCGATCTAGGCACCGCTGAATACCCAAATGGCGACACGCGATGAACTCTATGCGAAATTCGGGATAACGGCGGAAGCGGCGCAGCTATTCGAGACCGAACTTGGTTCGCTGCTCCTATGCGCCCGTGGCCTTGAACGCGGTTGGCGCCATGAAGGCGACCCCGATGACGCGCGAAAGCTCCTTGACCACATTGAGTGCAGCACGCTGGGCCAACTCTTAGGCACGTTGAAGAATTGTGTCAGCCTTGACCATGGTTTGGTGGATCGCTTCGCGTCTGCGCTCAAAGCTCGAAACAGGCTTTTCCATCGGTTCTATGAGGCCCATGGCTTCAAAATTCAGACTGATGAAGGTCGCGATGAGATGGTGGCTGATCTTGAAGTTTTACACAGCGAACTTTTCAACGCATGGCAAGTCGCCAGCAAGATGACCGCTCTGGCGACATCATTCCTGTTGGAGGCGAAGCGAGAACAGGGATAGACTCGGCGTTCGTCAGGCGGCATTGCCGAGCATCCTGGCTCTTCAACGGAGCAAACCGGGGGCGAGGTGGACGACCACGAAAAAGCGAGAATATCTTCGGCACCGATCATGCGCAGCTTGTTTATGGGCTGAGGCCGGACGGCACCTTGGGGCATATCAGCGAGGTTCAGCGCGGCATTGCTTGCGGCTGCAATTGCCCTGCCTGCGGCGGTCGATTGGTGGCTCGCAAGGGTGATGAAAACGTGCCGCACTTCGGGCACGACGATGGCGAAGTGTGCGGCGGCGGTCCTGAAACCGTTCTGCATCTTCTTGCCAAGGAGGTGCTCCGAACCAATCCGCTGCTACTTCTGCCGAAACGTCTTGGGCTCGATAAGGGCAACGTTGTGATGAAGCCGGGTCAGCAGGTCACGACGCAATTCCTTCGAATCGAATTCACTGATCCGAAGAAAGTCATCCCGGACCTCTATGTTCGGGCGCCGGGTTATGACCTCTTTGTTGAAGTCGCGGTCACCCATGCGAGCGACGAAACCAGTATTCAACGCCTTCGGGAGCACGGAGTCATGGCCGTCGAAATCGACCTGTCAAAGTTGCCCCGAGACTCGACACGCGAGCAGATCGCGGATGCGGTGCTTCAATCTGCGCCACGGTGTTGGCTCTATCATCCCGATATCGACAGAGCGCTGGCGAAGAGCCGCGCCGACGAAAAGAAATGGCAGGCTACACAGGAAAAGAGGTTCGCCGACTATCAGGCCAGGCATGAGAACCGGGTTAGCGAACTTGCGCGCGCCTATGTTGAGGCGTTGAGACAACTGGCTGGAAAGAAGATTGTCGTTCCGCGTGATGCTGAACTTCACACGGTCGGACTGGGCCCACATGTCGGCATCAAGGTGCAGGGCATGCCTGCTTCACTGACCCGCCCGCAGTTTGGCAGGCCGTCATTTTGACAGAGGTCTTCCACGACAAATGCCTTGGTGACGAGATTCCAAAGGCGGTGCCGATCACCAAGCATCTACAAAGGCGTCGCCGGTAGCTAATGAGCTCAGAAAAACGGCCGTGACTGCTCGCGGCCATGATTTTTTCCGGTGGTGTATGGTCAAAACGGCCCGCCGAACTCCGTCTGCCATTCAGCGAGCTTGCCTAGCGCCATCCCATATGTGGCGTCATCCCGGACATACAAGAGCGGCGTTGTCCGGCCCAAGTCGCTCTGTGAAGAACGCAAATGTCATAGGCCGCCTGAGATAAGATGATGCGCGGCCCGGTGCAGGGCCGGTGGATCGTCATGGTTAGAACCACCAACTGGCGGCCTTCCAGGTGACTCTCTTACTATTGGAAGGAGACTCCGTCCTTTGGCGACCACATCATCATGCCGAGAGGGCGCCCACGATGGGGTCTTCTAGCAAAGCGAAGTCGTCACGAAACAGCGTGTATTGGTAGCCGGAGTCATCGCCGCGACCTTCGGCGGTCAGCCCTGCAAGTCCGAACCCGACGGGTACGAAGTTTGGCAATGGGAGCGTTGCCGGGGTCGAACGGCCACCGTCCTGAATAATACCGGTGAGTGACTTCAGGAAGTTCGTCCCGGCCGTTTCCTCCACTGCAAACCATCCTAGGCGCGGTCCTCGGCCCAAAAGCAACCTTGACGACCAACGTGGCGTAAGGGGCCAAAGATGCTGGTGGTCAAAGAACTCTTCGATCCATTCATGGTCAGGCCACCAGAGCGAGGATGCGTGCACGAGATAGCTACGCCCTGCATACTGCATTCGGAGGAATTCGACAGGCGTTGGTTCCGGCGGGGCGCCATCGGCCGCCCGAACCCAGTCGATCCAATTGATAACGTCGTCGGCACCCGCGAGGAAGAAGTTCGACCGATGCGTCGCGAGTGCGATCGACGTTGGCGCGCCGTCGCCACGAGTTCTGGCCTCCGGGGTTGTCGGCGGCTCTCCTTTCTTCATTTTGGGGATCTTCGTTTCCGACAAGCTCAGAAACGCGCCCGGCGCGCCGGGCCTGGAGCCAAACGCAATCGAATATCCGTGGATCACCTCGCCGTAAGGTGAGGTCATGGCGAGGTAGGGCTTCACCTGCCTGAGATATTTGTTCTTCGATTGAAGATGGACGCTCTGAGCGCTGGCATTTGCCGCGAACGATCCGTGCGCTTCGGCGAGAACGACGCCGTTTCCGCTTGCGCTACCGCCCTCGTAAATGAAGTCGGCATGTGGATCGAGCGTAGAAGAGAGACAAGCGGCGTTGGCCCGCCAAGTATACCCCAAAGCGGTCATGTAAAGGTCGGTAGTCCCTGAGCCAACTCGCGCGGCGAGAAACGTGCGCTCCGTATCGGCTAGATACTGAAAATTGGGAGACAAGTTGAACGTCGTCCCATCCTCGATCATCGTTTGCAGCATCGGTAAAGTGCTTCGCTGCAGTGCGTTCAGCACGCTGACTGGCGCATTGTCTCGAGTTGCAGCGGCTCGCGCGACTGCGGCCGCGAGTGCGAGCGGCCCGAACGTCAAGCTTGATAGGCGTTCCGGAGCCACGAATTGCGGCTTGATTGGACTTGGATCGTGCTTGTGGGGCGTACATCCACTTAGGGTGACAGCCTTGTCTGCTCCCCAAAGTCCAGTGGCTGAAACTAAAGCACTCATTTGGCCAACCTCGCTGCTGCCGCAGCCTTGGGCATAAGAAATCCTGCTAAGTCACCGATGACGTTCCCAAGATCTCCCGGATCATGAGCGAGGTCTCCGACAAAAGCACGCCACTGTCGCCGCTTTGCCGCGTCCTCGGCAAAAGCGTGAGTCAGCGCATCCGGCAGATCTTGAGGTATCGCAGTCCCGCGCCGCTCGAAGGTGGCCGCGATAGCTCGGGGCAACCTGTCGTCATCGAAGGTGAACGACCGGCTTAGGATCCAGATATCGTAGAAGTCCTTCATCCGGCTATTCGCTCGGCCCAGCGCCACCATCGCTTGGAATTTTTCGGCTATGACAGTTTCCCGCGCATAGCCCCGCAGCCGAGGCATGGGAAAGCCCAGCATAGACGGATAATCCAGTTCCTCGGTGCCAGGCTCTAGTGCATCGCCAAAACCTATGTCGATCGTCAGGCTGATGCGCGCACCGCTGATCGAAGCCGTAGTCCGCAGCCTCAGGCCGCCATATTCTAGTTCCTCACGAATGCGATCAATGCGTAGCGCGTCGGCGTCAAACTGGACGCCATCATCGGCGTCCTGCGCCAAGATATCCCGAAACGTCGCCAGCATTGGCTCTGCGCTCGGATCGCCAAAACCCAGCAAGTCGAGGTCGCGAGTACCGCGGTGTGGATCATCGAACCAACTCATCATCAGCATCGCGCCCTTTAGGATGAAGCGGTTGGCATGGGGCGATCGACTGAGCCGAAAGAGCAACCGCTCAAGGGCAAAACGGGTAAGAACCAGATCGAAACTCTGGCCACTTGCCTTGGCGAGTTGCAGAAGGCGTGCGCGCACCGAAGCGCCGACGTTCTTGATGTCCCTAGCCATTGGCCGTCAGCGCCTCAAGATATGGCCGGATCACTGTGGAGACACCACCTCGCTCGGCCTGTCTTGCGATTTCGCCGGCCGTGGCCTTGCGCTGACGGAGCGCTTCCTGGAGCCCCTCGATCGCCACCGACAGGCCGATCTTGTTGCGGTACCGGAAACAGTCCGCGATCGTTTTGGCGACGCTGAAGACTCTTACAGACACGCCCTCGACGACGTGAGTTTCAACATCCTCCGTAAGTAGATGCTCGGTGAAACGAACAACGCGAATTGGCAGGTTGTCGGGTTTCGGGGGCCAGTCCTTCCGCCCTATCGCCAGCCACACCTGCCTGGGAAACTGATCGGTCAGGCCGTGGAATGCGAGGGCCGACACTAGGCAAACGACGCCCTTGGATACGCGTTTGGCAGCCTCGGCCAGACTATGATTGGCGTCGAGAGGCGCGTCGGAGAGCTGGTAGAGCCCCCGTGCAAGTCGGAGCACCTCGCCATCCCGCTCCATACGGCTCACCGTTGCGGCAGTCACCCCGGCATCGCGCAGTTCTACGAGGCGTGCGATGCCGCGCGCTTTCAGAAGAGCGTGGGCGATTTGACGTTGGGAGTAGGGTTCGGGCATTGATACGAAAGCTCGGAGTTAAGGGTCTATGATCCGAGGTTTTGTATCATTTTTCTAAGGGCAAGGGAAGTCAACCATGGCAGCTGTTAGGGCAGGCCACCGACGACAATGTGGCTCGCCCACGCGCTTCCGTAACGTGTCTTGAGTTCCAGGTAGACGATTTCGCGCAACCATAGCTCCAGTTGCCACAGCAACGTGTAACAGTCGAGCCGCCCGCTAGGCATCGGTGGCCAGACCTCGTAGGCAAGCGCAGTTTTCTGTCGTTTGGTGACTTGCTCACTATCGGTAGAACGATTCATTGATTTTCATCGGCTCGAAATTGATAGGAGCCGTTGTAGCATAGTTCGCCAACAGATTCGGCTCTCTCGCGGGGCGAGGACATCCCGCGTCTAGACTGCCATTTCGTTTTGTCCTTTGCTGACCCGCGGCCAATATGCAAGACAACAAACTACTCACCATCCCGGCCAGTGCTGGACAACTGCTCTTAGAGAAGGGTGGCGTGTTTCTCTGCCACTATCTGAGGGCCGACAAGTTCGCAGACTTCTGCAAAGCTCGCGGCATTATCGTGAACGAGGAGAGGCTGCTCACCTTCGAGCGGCTCGGCGTGTTCTCGCCGGTGTTCCGTCTGCGGCAGCCGAGCGAGGACGTCGGCCACCTGCGTCTGCCGATGCAAAACAAGGAATGGTTCGAGCGCGGATGGGCGTTGGACATTGCCGGAGGCGAGGAGCACTGGGTGCCCGACGAGCCCAACAGCGACACGGTTGCCTACTATTCAAGGTTTCAGATCGCATCGCTGCACTTCGCCTTGTCGGAGTACAACCTGACCGTCCAGATGGAAGAGTTTCTGCACGCGCCAAGCTTCGATGCCGAAGCATGGCTGCGAATTGGACGCCGTCGGTTTGAGTTTCATGGTGGACATGCGAAGTCGGTGGATCGCAACCGAGGATTTCGCCCGGCGATCGACCTCCTCTGTCAGTACATCTCGGATCGGTACTATCCGCATGTTCGCAGCAATATGCGGACACGGCAGGTGTCTAGCGGCTATGCGTTCGATGAGTGGACCACAATAGACGGGCTGAAATGGGAGTGGGAGGAATATGCCCGCGCATGGAAGCCTAGCGATGCAGAGGCAGCGTTTGATCTCACACCGCCGAAGCTTGAGCACGCGTTCAGGGCCCTTGCGACCCAGCAAGCCTGGGACGATCCGCTAGAACGTTGGTACGATCTCATGCAGTTCGTCTCAGTGGATCGGCGCGATCAATTGCGAGGAGCGGCGCTTGCCGCCGAGACAATGAAGGCCGGCGCGCAGATGCTGCAACGCCTGCATCGCGATCTCTACGGCATCGAGCTGCCGCATACCAACGAAACGCATCGTCAGATTTTCGTTGATATGCCGGAGTTGGAGGCGCGCACCGACGTGCGGAGGCACCTCGAATTTGTTGCGAACCGGTATGATCTAAATCCCCGTCCGAAACTCACCTTGTTCGTGGAAGGTCCGAGCGAAGACTATGCTGTTCGGCATATTTTCGAACGGTATTTTGGTGTGCCCGTAGGGACACTCGCCATCGAGACCATCGTCCTTGGTGGCATCGACAACGCAACCGGAACTGTTGAGGATAGGTATCGGGCTATCCTTCGCTTGGTGGACTACCTGCACCACCATCAGACCTTTGCGTTCCTTATCTTGGACAACGAGCGTTACGCACGGAAATTGAAGGCCGGGAGTCATGACGCCAAGTCGATCCTGCACACCAAGCGATACGTCACGCGACCGGAATACGTGAAGGTTTGGAGGGACAGCTTCGAATTCGACAATTTCTCAAACACCGAGATCGCACAGGCACTCTCGTTTTTGGCTGCGCAGGCCAAGTTTCAATCCCGAGAAGTGGCGAACTGCCGAGAAGGCAAGGCGCCTGGGGCGGCCCTCATGGCTTTGTATAGGGAGCGCGTCGGTTCGAAGCTGAACAAGGTCGACCTGGTGCGCGTGTTGGTCGAGACAATATTCTCGACAAAAAGCCGGCGGCCAGTCACAAACCGGCCAATCGTGGAAGTGCTGGACCGCGTCATCGCACTCGCCGCGCGCAACCCCTTTCCACAAAGGGTCGAGGATTGGGAATACAACCAGACCTCAACGTATCTTGGTAAGGCACATGGCAAAGCCCGGCCAGGCGTCAGGAGGCGCCTAAAACCACGGGTCCGCTCGCGTTGACGCGCTCTTGTGAACTAGGACAGCGCCTTAAATCACGACCTCAACGACTCGCTTGTTTGATTGGAGCATTGGTGTGGCCGAAGAGTTCGATTTGGTGAATGTCGGCGCGGCGTCCGAAAGATTCTTTCGGCTCTACCATACGCACTGCGTTTCGCCGAATCGGGACACACTATTTTCGTTGCTTGAGGCGGGGCACAGTCTTAACGATCGACTGAAGGTTGGAGCTGACCTCGATTTCTTTGACGTTCAAGAATTTGCCGCCCTGAAGTGCCTTCGCAACTACTTCCATCATCAGCAGGAATTGCGGCATGTCGTCAGTCTCATTCCGATCGGAAGCTACCCGATCGTGGCCGATCTAATGACGTTGTGCCTCGTTCCGCGCGACATTGTCGTCGCGGCGATTGAGACCACTAGGCGATATCAAGAAGAGACTCGGCAAGCCTGCCAGCGCATGTTCCATTGGTATGGCTCGGTGGTGAACATCAACCCGGCCCTGTTCAACTTCGTCGTTGCAGCATATGAGCGCCTGAAGATTTGTGGCGTCCCTCTAGCGGGAGAGGCGATTGAAGATTTCGAGGCGAGCTATCACTATGAAAAAGAGCACAATCTTCCTCATGCTGTCGACGGAAGGCTTGCCACATCGGCCGGCAACATCGACGACCTTCTGACCGACATTTTGAATGCGGCGCCACTCTAGCTCAAGTATGGCGGCTATCCGGCAGGCCATAGAGTACGATCACGCGCTCAAGGCGAGACCGACGGGTCCAGAAAGAACGCTGCGGCTTCCCGATCTCTTAGGCTGAGCACGTAGTGCAAACGCCTTGTTCTCCGCGACCGACCGATCGAGCAATGCATTCAGTAGGCTCAGGCTTCGCTGTTGCCGCTCCCCCAGGCCGCGCCGCGCAGCCATTAATCCCGCGTCGTCTGACGAGCAGACGAACGAGAGGAATTTGCCGAGAATACCGACGATGATATCGGACAGTTGAATGCCAGGTTCGTCATGGGAAACGGCGAAGCGAAAGTGTTTCAGCTCGCGATCGCGGTCAGTGAATGACGAGCGCTCGATACGCTCCTTCACAATCTCCTCAACGTCGAGGATGTGCTGGGAATTCTTGAAGAGACAGAGCCTCTGCACATAAAAGCGCGCGAAACTCTCGATCAGCACGTTGGGTGTCTCGTCCTCAAGATAAGGAAGGGCATCGAGCCGTTCCGCAATCTGAAGCACACCTTTCAGCATCATGTAGTTGAAGTGCGGGAGCAACTCCCGGCGGTGCTCCAGGAGATCGAGGAGTTCGGCCACGAAAGCCGGTCGCCGTTCTGGCCCCACATCCGGGTACCGGTAGCGAATGAAAATATCGACAGTGTCGTCGTAGTCGTGGCGGAGGAGCGTATGAAGGTCATTCTTGAGTTGAGGCGCAACCGCCAGCAGATAATGTGCCACCGATGTCGTCAGCCCATCGGCGCTGGTGGTGGTGACGGTCTTGTCGATCAGGATGGTGCCGGCGCCGTTGTAGGTCGAGACGGTCTCGGTCTTCGAGCCGTCGGCGTTGAGGACCGTAACGTCGGTGATGTCGCTGTCCAGGACGCCGTCGCCGTCGGCGTCGGGTTGCGTGGTGTCCGACAGACGGGGCGGGTTCGGTGAGGAACGGCATGATGTCCACGCCGTCTCCTGGAAAGACAGAGGAATGCGGACGATCGAATCGTTATCTGCGCCGCAAAGTGCGGCCGGTGAGCGGCTTGGCCCTGCGTTCGAGTTGGCCACGTCTCGCTGGGATCGAGCATGTAAATGGCTTGCGCAGCAACGGTGCGATCACACTGGAGCAACGGCATCAGGAAACCGCCATCCTTGTGCGCCCCGACACCCTGGTCGCCATCGGTCGCATCGCGGGGGGCACTGTGGCCGAGAACCATTCATTGATCTGGGCGCCGAGGGTTTTGCCGGTGCGCTATTGCTCGTTGGTAGGGCTTCGGGCTGGCGAGTCTGCCAAGGCGAGCAACGACAGGCGATGCCGGCAGACATTACGTTGCGGCACTTGATATTGCAGTGCAGCAAGCGTAGAGCACCGCGCGCTTATCGGAGTGTCGTCCATGGCCCTTACCAATGCTGGTAACGAGGCAGAACCTGTCGAACAATCGAGCCATTCTGAGGTCGAGCAGC
>NZ_RZSG01000469.1:0-4783 GCF_003997725.1 Mesorhizobium sp. M4A.F.Ca.ET.050.02.1.1 | reverse complement strand
GCAGGCGAGCGGCCTACTCGGCCGCGACGTCGATACGGCGACTGGCAAGGAAGCCGCAAAATACTGCGCCATCAACATTCTGGCGCAGGCCAAGGCAGCGCTCGGCGATCTCGGGAAGGTCCGGCGCCTGGTCAAGATCACCGTCTTCGTCGCCTCGGCGCCCGACTTTGTCGAGCAGCATCTGGTCGCCAACGGCGCTTCCGATTTCCTGGTCGCGGTGCTGGGCGAAAGCGGCAAGCACGTCCGCTCCGCCGTCGGCACCGCCTCGCTGCCGCTTAACGCGGCGGTGGAGATCGAAGCGATCTTCGAAGTCGAATGAGCCGGACCGATATCATGACCGACCTTTCCTGGCTGACCGCACGCCCTGTCGCGCATCGCGGCTTCCACGACATGAACAAGGCGCGCTGGGAGAACACGCTGTCGGCCTTCGCGGCCGCCGCCGAGCGCGGCTACGCGATCGAATGCGACGTGCATCTCTCCTCGGACCGCGTTCCCGTCATCATCCATGATGGCGACCTCAAGCGGCTGACCGGTGAGGACGGCTTCGTCTGGCAGCGCACGGCGGCGGAGCTCTCGGCGCTCAAGGTCGGCGGCACGGCCGATCATGTGCCGACGCTGCAGCAGGCGCTCGACCTGATCGACGGCCGCGTGCCGCTGGTGGTCGAACTGAAGGGCACGCCGGGCTACGACCAGGGCCTTGTGGCGAGCGTCGGCAAGATGCTCAATCGCTACAAGGGCAAGGCGGCGATCATGTCGTTCGACCATTGGCTGATCCGCGATTTTCCGAAGGACGCGCCCGGCATTCCTGGCGGGCTGACCGCCTACGGCAAGGACAACCAGTTGATCGAGGCGCATTTCGCCATGCTGGCGCATGACATCGCCTTCACCTCCTATGCCGCCGGCGACCTGCCCAACCCCTTCGTCAGCTTCGTGCGCCAGCGGCTGAAAATGCCGGTCATCACCTGGACCGTGCATGACCAGCCGGCGGTCGACCTCACCTTCAAATATGCCGACCAGATGACCTTCGAAGGTTTCGAACCCGACCTCGTAAAGGTGGCGTGATCCAGGCTTGCGCAGCCCCGTATGGAGCTTAAATAAGCCTCATGGATCAGGGTGATGACGATGATGGACAGATGGCGAATGCGGAGTTTTCGATCCGCGTCGCCTCCGGTATCGGCGCCTTCACCTGCGATGAGTGGAACGGCTTTGCCGGGACCACGCGCGGTGACAAGGAAAACGGCTACAACCCTCTCGTTTCATTCGCTTTTCTGAGCGCGCTTGAAGAGTCCGGCTGCGCTGTGCGCCGCACCGGCTGGCAGGGCCACCACCTGCGATTGGAGACGGCGCAGGGCAAGCTGCTGGGCGCCGTGCCCTGCTATCTCAAATCGCACAGCCAAGGCGAATATGTTTTCGACCACGGCTGGTCGGATGCGTTCGAACGCGCCGGTGGCCGCTACTATCCGAAGCTGCAAAGTGCCGTGCCGTTCACTCCCGTCACCGGCCCTCGCCTGCTGGTCAGCAAGGGCGAGGATGACAGCGCGGTGAAGGCCGGCCTCGCGGCTGGCCTGAAGATGGTGACCGACAAGCTCGGCGTGTCCTCCGCTCACGTCACCTTCGCCTCGGAAAGCGATGTCGTCACGCTGGAGGCGGCCGGCTTCCTGCACCGCACCGACCAGCAGTTCCATTTCTTCAATGAAGGCTTTTCGAGCTATGACGACTTCCTGGCCACGCTTGCTTCCCGCAAGCGCAAGGCGATGAAGAAGGAGCGGCGCGAGGCACTGGCCGACGGCATCTCGATCGACTGGCTGACCGGCAAGGACCTGACCGAAAGGGTCTGGGACGACTTCTTTGCCTTCTACATGGACACCGGCGGCAGGAAATGGGGCCGTCCCTATCTGAACCGCCAGTTCTTCTCGCTGATCGGCGAGCGCATGGCCGACGACATCCTGCTGGTGATGGCCAGGCGCAACGGCCGCTACATCGCCGGCGCCATCAACTTCATCGGCTCCGATGCGCTCTACGGGCGCAACTGGGGCTGCATCGAGAACCATCCCTTCCTGCATTTCGAGATCTGCTATCACCAGGCGATCGACTTCGCCATCGAACGCAAGCTGAAGGTCGTGGAAGCCGGCGCGCAGGGCGAGCACAAGCTGGCGCGCGGCTACCGCCCGGTGACCATGCACTCGGCGCACTACATCGCGCATCCCGGCCTGCGCAACGCGGTGGCCGATTATCTGCGCCGCGAGCGCCGTGAGGTCGAGCGGATGGGCGAATATCTCGAGGACCACACGCCATTCCGCAAGGATCTGGCCGAATAGCCCCTCGTCCTTGTCGAGGCAGGCATAATCGATCTCGGGTGACCTGCCTTGCCGCGCCATGACGGCTTCGCTACACGAGGCAGGACATCCTTGATCAGGAGCGCCCGCCATGGCTGACTACGATTCCGGCAACATCTTCGCGAAGATCCTGCGCGGCGAAATCCCCTCGCACCGTGTCTATGAAGACGATGCGGTCATCGCCTTCATGGATGTGATGCCGCAAGGAGCGGGCCACACCCTGGTGGTGCCGAAGGCGCCGTCGCGCAATCTGCTCGACGCTGACGCGGCCACGCTCGGGCCGCTCTTCACGATCGTTCAGAAGTTGGCGCGGGCGGTCAAGAAGGCTTTCGGCGCCGATGGCGTCACCATCCTGCAGTTCAACGAACCGGCTTCGGGCCAGACCGTCTACCACCTCCATGTCCATGTCATTCCGCGCTTCGAGGGCATCCCCTTGAAGCCGCACAGCGGACAGATGGAACAGCCCGAGGTGCTGGCGGAAAATGCGAGCAAGATCCGGGCGGCGCTTGCTGACTGAACGAGCGCCGGCCGAAGCGCGCGACCATGGCGCGGCGAGCTTACCTTTCCCGCTCGCCGCGCAGCTTGGCCCAATAGTCCAGCCGTTTCCTGATATCGCGCTCGAAGCCGCGCTCAGGCGGATCGTAGAAGGTGCGCCGGCCCATCTTTTCCGGGAAATAGTCCTGGCCGGAAAAGGCGTCGGGCTCGTCGTGGTCGTAGCGATAGCCGGCGCCGTAGTCCTCTTCCTTCATCAGCTTGGTCGGCGCGTTGAGGATGTGCTTGGGCGGCAGCAGCGAGCCGTACTCCTTGGCCGCTTGCGTCGCCGCCTTGAAGGCGGTGTAGACGGCGTTGGATTTCGGCGCGGTGGCGAGATAGACGGCGGCCTCGGCGAAGGCGAGCTCGCCCTCGGGCGAACCAAGATAGTCATAGGCGTCCTTCGCGGCATTGGCGATGACCAGCGCCTGCGGGTCGGCCAGCCCGATATCCTCCACCGCCATGCGCACCAGCCGACGGCCAAGATAGAGCGGATCCTCGCCGGCGTCGAACATGCGGGCGAGATAGTAGAGGGCGGCGTCCGGGTCGGAGCCGCGCACCGATTTGTGCAGCGCCGAGATCAGATTGTAGTGACCGTCCTGGCCCTTGTCGTAGATCGGCGCGCGGCGCTGGATGATGCGCTGCAGACCCTCCGGGCCGAACACCTCGCCGGACTTGGCGGCGCGCCACACTTCTTCGGCGAGCGTCAGCGAGGCGCGGCCGTCGCCGTCGCTCATGCGGACGAGCATGGCGCGCGCCTCGTCGTCGAGTGGCAGCGCCCTGCCCTCGGCATCCTCGGCGCGTGCCAGAAGCTTGGCGATGCTGTCCTCGCCGAGTGAACGGAACACCAGCACACGCGCCCGCGACAGCAACGCCGCGTTCAGCTCGAAGGATGGGTTTTCCGTGGTGGCGCCGACCAGCACGACGGTGCCGTCTTCCATCACCGGCAAAAAGCCGTCCTGCTGGGCCCGGTTGAAGCGATGGATCTCATCGACGAAGAGCAGGGTCTGGCGGCCGTTGGCGCGGCGCAGCTTGGCCGCCTCGAACACCTTCTTCAGGTCGGCCACGCCCGAAAACACCGCCGATATCTGCTCGAAGGCGAGCTTGGTCTCGCCGGCAAGCAACCGCGCAACCGTGGTCTTGCCGGTGCCGGGCGGCCCCCAGAAGATCATCGAGCCGAGAGAGCCGGAATCGATCAGCCTGGTCAGCGCGCCATCGGGACCGGTCAGATGCTCCTGGCCGACCACCTCGCCGAGGTTTTTCGGGCGCAGCCGGTCGGCCAGCGGCCGGCCGGGCGGCGCCTTTTCCGGTTCATCGACGCTGAACAGATCGGCCATGAACGTCTTCGAAGCTGGAGGGCGATCCCTTGGATCGCCTCAATAACGCAACACCTGGCGCAGTATCTGCCCGCCGCGCTCGACGGTAAAGCGCCACCAGCGCGTGTCCTGCTGGGCTATTTGCGCCAGCGTCGCCGCCGTGTCGATGGTCGTGCCGTTCACCTCACGCACAATGTCGCCCGGCTGAAAGCCGAAATCGGCCGCCGGCGAATCGCGATTGATATCTACTACGGTGACGCCCTTGAGGTCGGTGCGCAGGCCGAGCTTCTGGGCAAGCCTCGGCGACAGTTCCGCGACCTTGGCGCCGGCGAACGGGCTGCGGCCATGCAGCGTCACCTCAGTGGCCTTGGCGCCTTCCGGCGCTCGCTCCAGCGGGATCTCCATCGTCGCCTGCTGGCCCTTGCTCAGCACAGCGAAGCTGGCCTTGGAGCCGATCGACAAGGTGGCCATGCGATAGTCAAGAGCCTCGATGCTTTCGACCGTCGTGTTGTTGAGCGACAGCACGACGTCGCCAGGCTTCAGCCCCGCCTTGCCCGCCGGCCCGGTAGCGTCGACCGTCGCGACCAGCGCGCCGGTCGG
>NZ_RZSG01000468.1:0-4791 GCF_003997725.1 Mesorhizobium sp. M4A.F.Ca.ET.050.02.1.1 | reverse complement strand
ACCTTCTTCGATCCGAGCTCTGCCGCTGTCGCCGACACTGCCATCGACACCGCGCTCGGCAGCGTTGAAACGGCGCTTGGCAAGCTGTCCACCGGTGCCGCATCGCTCGGTGCCGCCAAGTCGCGCATCGACACCCAGAAGAGCTTCCTGTCGAACCTCTCGGACTCGATCGACAAGGGCGTCGGCTCGCTGGTCGATGCCGACATGAACAAGGAATCGACCCGCCTGCAGGCCCTCCAGGTCCAGCAGCAGCTCGGCATCCAGGCGCTGTCGATCGCCAACGGGAATTCGCAGTCGATCCTGTCGCTCTTCCGCGGCTGATCGCCTCCTGAACTCCAGTCATCTGCATCGGGCCGCGCCATCAGCGCGGCCCGATTTTCATTTGTGAAACCCTTGTCATTTTCCCTCGCCAAAGCATGGCTTTAACGCGCCATTAACGATGTCGCGCTAGTTATGGTTAACCATTCACTTATGACGGGCAGACCAGTTGGTCGACAGGCATGACGCCCCCGCCAAACGGGTTGACCGGCATGCGTAAGGCATGCCTGCTTTGAGAAGGGGTGTACCTTGGCAAGTATCATGACGAACGCCGCGGCGCTGACCGCGCTGCAGAGCCTAAACGCCACCAACAAGGCGCTTGAAACGACGCAGGCCCGCATCTCGACTGGCTACCGCGTCGCCACCGCTTCCGACAACGCCGCCTACTGGTCGATCGCTACCAGCATGCGTTCCGACAACAAGGCGCTGTCGGCGGTGCAGGACGCACTCGGCCTCGGCGCCGGCAAGGTCGACACCGCCTACACCGCCATCACCGACATCAAGGACCAGGTCGACGCGATCAAGGCCAAGCTGGTCACCGCCCGCGGCGCCAGCCAGGACAACCAGCAGAAGATCGCGACCGAAATCAAGGCCATCCAGGAGCAGATCAAGTCGTCGGTCACCAATGCCAGCTATGCCGGCTCGAACCTGCTGCAGAACGACGGCCTCGTCGCCTCCGACCTGCAGATCGTCGCTTCCTACAACCGCACCGGCACCACCGTCGCCATCGACACCATCAACGTCGCGGCCGCCGACACGCAGGTTCTCGATATTGCCGGCACGGGCGGCATCGTAGGCGGCCTTCTCGCCACGACCTTCTTCGACCCGAGCGCCGCTGCGGTCACCGACACCGCAATCGATACGGCGCTCGGCAGCGTTGAAACGGCGCTTGCCAAGCTCTCGACGGGCGCGGCCTATCTCGGTGCCGCCAAGTCGCGCATCGACACCCAGAAGAGCTTCCTGTCGAACCTCTCGGACTCGATCGACAAGGGCGTTGGCGCCCTGGTCGACGCCGACATGAACAAGGAATCGACCCGCCTGCAGGCGCTGCAGGTGCAGCAGCAGCTCGGGATCCAGTCGCTGTCGATCGCCAACGGCAACTCGCAGTCGATCCTGGCCCTGTTCAAGAGCTGATATTCCGGCTGATCTTTCCATTGCATCGAAGGCCGCGCCGCAAGCGCGGCCTTTTGCCTTCCGCCTATCATCCTCGCACAAGCTTCGCGGTCTAGTGTTCCGACGGACAGTCATGCTGGGAGCCGTTGGAACGTGCCGGAACAGATCCAGAGCATCATCTCGAATCTCAGGGCATTTGGCGTCAAGCGCCTCGCCATGCTGGGCGGCATCGCGGTGCTCGTCATGACCGTCATCGGCGTGGCCTCGATCTATCTCAACCGTCCCGCCTACGAGACGCTCTATGTCGGGCTCGAGCGCTCCGACGTGAACCAGATCGGCCTGGTGCTGGGCGAGGCCGGCATCGGCTTCGATGTCGGCGCCGACGGCACCTCAGTGCTGGTGCCGGCCGGCACCACCGCGCAGGCTCGCATGATGCTCGCCGAGAAGGGCCTGCCGACCAGCGCCAATGCCGGCTACGAGCTGTTCGACAATGTCGGCTCGCTCGGCCTGACATCCTTCATGCAGCAGATCACAAGGGTGCGCGCCCTGGAGGGCGAGATCGCGCGCACCATCCAGTCGATCGCCGGCATCAAGGCGGCGCGCGTCCACATCGTCATGTCCGAGCGCGCCAATTTCCGCCGCGACGAGCAGCAGCCCTCGGCCTCGGTGGTCATCCGCTATGCCGGTATCGACGCCGAAAAGAGCGCCATGTCGATCCGTCACCTGGTCGCCGCCGCCGTTCCCGGCCTGGCGGCCGACAAGGTGACGGTGCTCGATTCCAATGGCAACCTGCTGGCCGCCGGCGACGACCCGTCCAACACGAGCGCGGCCCGCACGCTGGGCGTCGAGCAGACGGTCGAGGCGCAGATCGGCGACAACATCCGCCGCGCGCTGACCCCCTATCTCGGCCCCGACAATTTCCGCGCCAGCGTCAAGGCCGACGTCAACACCGACACCCGCCAGACCGAAGAGACGATCTTCGATCCGGAGTCCCGCGTCGAGCGCTCCGTGCAGTCGGTGCGCACCAACGAGAACAGCAATCAGAAGCAGGCCTCGACCCCGACCAGCGTCGAGCAGAACCTGCCCGAGACCCAGGCGGCCAGCACCGAGGGACCGCAATCCACCTCGCAGAACGACCGCAAGGAGGAGATCACCAACTACGAGATCAACTCCAAGAAGATAGCTACCGTCTCCAACGGCTATACGGTCACCAAGATGTCGATCGCCGTTGTCGTCAACCAGCAGCGCCTGGCGACCATTCTCGGCAAGGACGCCACGCCCGAGCAGATCGCCAAGCGCGTCGCCGACATCCAGAAAATGGTGGCCTCGGCCACCGGCTTCGACGACAAACGCGGCGACGTCATCGACGTCTCCGCGGTCGAGTTCATCGACGGGCTCGACGGCGAGCCGATCGAGCAGCCGGGCATCATGGCCTCGATCGGGACATATACCGGCACCATGATCAATGCCGGGGCCTTCATCGTCGTGGTGTTCCTGGTCGCCTTCTTCGGCTTGAGGCCGATGGCCGCGGCCCTGACGGCGTCCGCCAAGCCGGCCATCGCCGGCCCGACCTTCGACGAGGTCCAGCGCTCGCTGCCGACGCCCGAGCCCGCGGTGGCGGCGATCGGTTCCGACGGAACCGCCGCGCAGGTCGGCGCGCTGCCGGGCGGCCGCCCGGGCACCACCCCGCTTGACGACCTTCGCCAGAAGATCAGGCCCGCGCCGCAGGAGCGGCTCGCCCGCATGGTCGACCTTAACGAGGAGCGCACCGCGCAGATCCTGCGCAAATGGGCCGCCCAGGAAGTCGCCGGATAGACCATGCCCTCAGCAGCCCTCTTCGATCTTCTGCCCGATTTCGGAACCCGCAGTCCCCGCGCCGGTCAGCCGCAGGCCGCGGCCGAACCCGAACGCAAGCCGGACGAACCCGCGCCTCAGGCAGACATCGGCACCCTGATCGCCGAAGCGGTCGCCGATGCGGAAACGGCGCTCGAGGCGCGCCTCGCCGCTGCCCACCACGCCGCGCTCGACGCCGAGCGCCAGGCCAACGCCGACGAGGCAAAGGTCTTTCTCGAAGGCTTCGGCGGCGATGTCGGCCAGGCCGTCGCCACGCGCATCGATGCCATGGAGGCGCGTGTCACCGAACTCGTCGGCGCCACCCTTGCCCGCATCATCGGCGGCATGGTCAGCGATGACCTGCAGAAGCGCTCTCTGGACGCGCTTGCGCGCACGATCCGCGAGGCCGTCGCCGACTCCGAGGCGGTGCGCATCGCCGTGCGCGGTCCGCTGTCCCTGTTCGAAACGCTGGCGGCCTCGCTCGGCACGCGCGCCTCCCAGCTCGATTTCGTCGAGTCGCCCGGCTTCGACCTGGCCGTCGTCATCGACGAGGCGGTGTTCGAGACGCGCATCGCCGAGTGGTCGGCTTCGCTGTCCGAGGTTCTCTCATGAGCGCTGTCGATGCCGGTGAGGCCAGGCACGAGATCATCATCGTCAAGCGCAATCATGACGGTCACGACGACGGTCATCATGGCGGCGTCTGGAAGATCGCCTTCGCCGACTTCATGACCGCCATGATGTGCTTTTTCCTGGTCATGTGGCTGATCAATGCCGCCAACGAGCAGACCAAGGCGGCCGTCGCCAGCTACTTCAATCCGGTCGAGCTGATCGACCGCAATTCCAGCCGCAAGGGCCTGGAGGACCTCGGCGACGGTCCGAGCAAGGTCGGGCTGACGGCCGACAACCCGCAGGACGGCGCCAGCAAGGCCGGCGAGGACGGCAAGGGCGGGGCCGGATCCTCGGATCGCAGGCAGACGAAGGAAGCCTCGCAGAACTCCGACCTTTCCGACGAACATTTGTTTGCCGATCCGTACGCCGTGCTGTCGGAGATCGCCACCGATACCGGTGTGATGCAGAATGTCAGCGCCAAGGGCGAAGGCGGCGCGCAGAATGCCGGCCCCGCGACCGGCGCTTCCGGCGGCGACTCCTACCGCGATCCCTTCGCGCCGGACTTCTGGTCGCAGCAGGTTGCCGCGCCCGGCGCCGAGGCAAGCGCCGAGCGCGCCAAGATCGATGGCGATCCAGCAAAGCCTGGCGAAAAGGTCGCTGAGACTCAGGTGCCGAAGGTCAAGGCTGTGCCTCCGGCGCCGCCGGTGATCGACGCGCCGCTCGAACCCCTGGCGAAAACGGCTCCCGACAAAGCGAACGCCAAGCCGCAGACGGCAAAGGCCGAAGCGGCGAAGAGTGAGGCCGCGAAGGGCGAAGCCGCGACAAGCGAAGCCGCCAAGGGCGAGGAGAAGGCCGAGGCCGCGAAGCTGGAAGCCGCGAAGGCCGAGGCGGCATCAAAGCCCGATGCCGGCGAAAAGG
>NZ_RZSG01000467.1:0-4794 GCF_003997725.1 Mesorhizobium sp. M4A.F.Ca.ET.050.02.1.1 | reverse complement strand
GTGTGCATTGCGAGCCGATCTCCCGAACAGATGCCTGATCGGGGCATTGGATGCGCCTTGCCGGCAAAAGGTTCCCGGAATTCGGCGGTGTTCGGCGGCGATATTACGCCGCCGCCCGCGCCGTGTCTGCGCCGCGCACCCGCGCTGCCGCCGCCAGCAGGTCGGTCTGGGTGATCAGGCCGAGGATACGCCGCTCGGCATCGACGATCACCACCGCATGACTGCGCCCGTCGGTCAGCACTGGCAGCAGGCTCATCGCCGGCGTGTCGGGCGAGGCGGTGCCGACCTTCGACATCACGCCCTTCACCGTGTCGGTGGCTTTCGTCAGCTCGCGCAGGCCGACGGCGCCCACCAGCCTGGCTTCGGCGTCGACCACCGGCAAGGTACGGATATTGTGGTCGAGCAGTTGCTGGCGCGCCGCGTCGGCTGTGGCGTCTTCGGGCACAGAGATCACGTCGCGGGACATGATGTCTGAGCAAAGCAGCGTCCGGTGCGAGCGCACCATGGCCTGCAGTTCGACCTGGCGCAGCAGCCGTTCGAGGTCGTCGCGGTCGATGTCGAAGGTCTCGTCGAGCGTGGCCAGCGCCGCGTCGATATCCTCGGGCCGGAAGCCGACGCGCTCCTGTGGCGGCGGATCGGCGGTGCCGTGGCTGTTGGCGGCGGGCGCGACGACATGCGGATAGTTGCGCCGCGCCAGCCGGTGGAAGAGGAAGCCGAGCGTGACCAGAATGGTCGAATTCAGCGCCACCGGCACGAAGGGGAACAAAAAGCCGGCGCTGACCACCGCCGGGCCGCCAAGCACGGCGGTGAGCGCGGCGGCGCCGCCCGGCGGATGCAGGCAGCGGGTGAACGACATGGCGGCAATGGCGAGCGCCACCGCAAGGCCGGACGCGATCACCGGGTCGTGCACGAAGTGCGCCACGGTCACGCCGACCAGTGCCGAGATCGAATTGCCGCCGATGATCGACCAGGGCTGCGCCAGCGGGCTTGCCGGCACCGCAAAGAGCAGCACGGCCGACGCCCCCATCGGTGCCACCAGCAGCGCCACATGCGGGCCGCCGCCCATCGCCAGCCCGCTGATCACGCCGGTCAGCGCGATGCCGATCGTGGCGCCGATGCAGGCAAGCAGCCGCTCGCGCAGCGTCGCGCCGGCAAGGATGGGGACAAAAAGGCGAAACGCCATGGGAGATCCTGAAACGCAAGAGAGATTGCGGCGCCCGCAATGCAGCCGCGGCCGCGAATTTGGAAGCCAAACCAATCCGTGTATTCGCGGTTGCGGAGAATATTATTGCGCGACGCGGGTTGGGGGCTATCGCCTGTGGCCTTCGCTTTCTCAATCGCGCCAAGGCCTTGCGGCCGTGTGCGGAATCCATCCCTCAGGGTTCCCGCTCGCAGGTCAGGTCGCCGCCGCCGCAAGCCCGCGCAATAAGTCGGCCTTGAGATCGTCGACGTCCTCAAGCCCGACTTGCAGGCGGATCAGCGGCCCCTCATAGGAGCGCTTGGCTATGGTGCGGTCGCCAAGGAAGACCGGTACGGCGAGGCTCTCATAGCCGCCCCAGGAATAGCCGAGGCCGAAGATCTTCAGCGCGTCGAGGAAGGCGTGCTGCGCTTTTTGCCCGCCACCCTTGAGGACGATCGAGAAGATGCCGCTTGAGCCGCAGAAGTCGCGCTTCCACAGCGCGTGGTCCGGGTGGCTCTCCAGCGCCGGATGCAGCACCTGCGCCACGCCTGGCTGCCCCTCCAGCCAGAGCGCTAGCGCGAGCGCGCTCTTCTGGTGATGCTCAAGCCGAACCCCCATCGTGCGCAGGCCGCGCAGTACCTGATAGATGTCGTCGGGCCCGGAACAGCAGCCCAGTGTGCAAAAACCTTCGTAGAGCTGTTTCCAGTACGTCTCGTTGGCCGAGACGGTGCCGAGCAGCACGTCCGAATGGCCGGCCGGGTATTTCGTCGCCGCATGGATCGAGATGTCGACGCCATGGTCGAGTGGCTTGAAATAGAGCGGCGTCGCCCAGGTGTTGTCCATCATGACGATGGCGCCCGCCTGATGCGCCGCTTTGGCGATCGCCGGTATGTCCTGCACCTCATAGGTGTTCGACCCCGGCGATTCCGTGAACACCACTTTGGTGTTGGACTTGATCAGCGCGGCGATGCCGGCGCCGATATGAGGGTCGTAATACTCCACATCGATGCCCAGGCGCTTCAGCATCGTGTCGGCGAAATGCCGTGTCGGGTGGTAGACGCTGTCAACGATCAAGAGATGGTCGCCGCACGCGAGGAAGGTGAGCAGCGGCACCGTCACCGCGGCGAGGCCCGAGGGCACGGCGATTGTGCCGGCCGAGCCCTCCAGCGCGTCGACCGCAAGCGTCAGCGCGTCCATGGTCGGCGTGCCGCGCGTGCCGTAGGTGTATTTCTGGCTGCGTGCCGCCATCGACGCCGCATCGGGATAGAGCACCGTCGAGGCATGCACGACCGGTGGATTGACGAAGCCGAAATAGTCGCGCGGATTGTTGCCGGAATGGGCAAGCCGCGTGTTGATGCCCAGTTCGCTGCTGTCTTTTGCCATATCTCTTGCCTGTGGTGGGGGTGATGCCAGCCATAATGCGGTGGCCCGGGCCGCGCAACCGCCCGGCGTCCGCCAGTCGGTGGTGTTTCGATGTGCCAAATCCTTGCCGGGCGGACGGCGGGGGGCCCAGCCTTGGCGCCGGGACGATCGGACTTTGATCCGACTATCAGGCTTGTTGGGAAAGTTATATAATTACGTCCTAATATAGAATCATTGCCGGGTTGCCTCGCTGCGGGCCGGACGATTTTACCGGCCGCGGGTCCAGTCTTCCCCGCAATGCAGGCATTTCGTGCCAGCCAAGGGGAGGACTGCGATGACCGACATCAAATGGATGATCAAGGCGCGCGAATTCACCAACTGCAACTGCGCCTATGGCTGTCCGTGCCAGTTCAACTCCCTGCCGACGAATGGGTTCTGCCAGGCCGTGGCGGGCGTGGAAATCGAACACGGCTATCACGGCGACACCAAGCTTGACGGCTTGCGCTTTGCCGGAATCTTCCGTTGGCCGGGCCCGATCCATGAGGGCGGGGGCGAGGCAGCGGTCGTCATCGACGAACGGGCCACCGAAGCGCAGCGCAACGCGCTGCTTCGCATCCTGAGCGGCCAGGACACCGAACCCGGCGCGACCATCTTCCAGGTCTTCTCGACCACGCTGGAGAAGGTGCACGATCCGATCTTCGCCGCCATCGACCTCAGCATCGACATCGATGCGCGCACGGCCCGGATGGACGTGCCCGGCGTGACGTCCGGTCACGGCGAGCCGATCAAGAACCCCGTCACCGGCCAAGAGCATCGGGTGCGCATCGACCTGCCGCACGGCTTCGAATACGCGCTCGCAGAGGCCGGGCGCGGCTGGACCAGGGCATCGGGCCCGATCAAGTTCGAATTGGCCGACAGTCACAGCCACTTCGCCATCATGCATATGACGCAAAGCGGCGTGGTGCACTGAAATCGCATGAGCGACACGGCCCTCGAAGCAGTGCTGCGGCGTGACCGCGCGGTCGTCGCCGCATCGCTCGTGGCGATTGCCGTGCTCGCTTGGGCCTATGTGTTTTGGCTCGCCGCCTCCATGGGCATGCCAGCCACGCCCATGGAGACCGGCGGCGACATGGCCGGCATGAGCACGTCGGATATGAGTGGCATGGACATGCCTGGCATGGACATTGGTGCGGCGGTCGCGCCGGCCATCCGCGCCTGGACGGTGGCCGATTTCGTTTTCATCTTCGCCATGTGGTCGGTGATGATGGTTGGCATGATGACGCCGTCCGTCGCGCCGATGCTGCTGCTCTATGCCGGCGTCGGCCGCAAAGCCGGGGCGAGCGGCCGGACCATCGCCTCGACAGGGTGGTTCTTCGCTGGCTATCTGCTGGTCTGGGTGGCCTTCAGCCTTGCGGCCACAGGCGCGCAATGGCTGCTGGGCCGTCTCGCTTTGCTGAACCCGATGATGGCGACCAACAGCGGCATCCTCGGCGGCCTCATCCTGATTGCCGCCGGCCTCTACCAATGGACGCCGGTGAAGGGCGTCTGCCTCAGCCAATGCCAGGCGCCGATCGCCTTCCTGACCAGTCATGGCGGCTTCCGCACCGCGCCGCTCGGCGCGCTGCGACTGGGTATCGCGCACGGCGCCTATTGCCTCGGCTGCTGCTGGGCGCTGATGGCGCTGCTGTTCGTCGGCGGCGTCATGAACGTGCTGTGGGTCGCCGGCATTGCCATCCTCATCCTGCTGGAGAAGACCGTCCCGGCCGGCCGGGTGATTCCGCGGATCTCCGGCACCCTGATGGTGGCCATCGGTGTCTGGTTGCTTACCCAGTGATTGTCCGTGTGCTGCTCATCATACATGTTGATCTGCATCGATGAATGCAGCCGGCCGTCCGGTTCGCCAAGGTGCGGTTGCCGGCGAGGTTTTCCCCAAGAAAACAAGAATAAACGCCAGCCTGATCATTGCCGGTGTTGGGCTCATGCGGGTGGCCGGACTTTGCCGACTTTGTTTGCGGCCGTGGCAAATTTACGGGCGCGTTTGTCTGCAATTCGGGCATTTCCGGCAATCGGATTTCAAACGCGTTGGAATTCGGTCATTTCCCTTGACCTCACAGGAATAATCGCCTTCGATGCAGTTCGTGAATGGGAGGCAGCGCGTCGGTTGCGATGCGGGGTCCGGGAGTGGCCGGAAGGGAGCTGCGTTCACGCGGGAAAAGATCAGGGTCGCCTGAGAACAGGGTCACCTGTAAAAC
>NZ_RZSG01000466.1:0-4801 GCF_003997725.1 Mesorhizobium sp. M4A.F.Ca.ET.050.02.1.1 | reverse complement strand
GTGTTGCCGTCCTTCAGATTGGCCATCGACCTGGCCATGAAGTCGGTCATGACCGGCCATTTGTAGAAGACACGCAGCATGTTCTTCGATTCCGCCAGCCCAGGCGATACGCCGAAGCTCGTCGAATTGGTGCCCTGCGTCAGCACGATGTCGCCGTTTACGATCTTGAAGCTTGCCGTTGCGGCGTCCGCAAAGGTTGGATATTCGCGCAGGTCGACGAGCAACCCCGGGCAGTTCTTGGCGACCATGATCTCCAACTTGGCGCAGATCATGTCCTTCAACTTGGTGCCGGACACGTCGGCCGGCCTTAGCTGGCCGGTGCGCAGTTGGCGGGCGATGTCATCCGTGGCATTGGCCATCACCTCCTGGCCGGCAAATGAAATACAGCTTTCGAGGATGGCGAAGACGAGGAGAGCAAAAGGCAGGGCCAACATAGCGAACTCTATCGCCGTGCTGCCGCGCCGATCGCCAGAAAAGCGGGAGCGGAGCCTTGTCCGCCCTTTGCCGCGATTGTCGTCCTCGGGTGCCGGATTCCCGCGCATGCCCCCTCCCTGCCGATCCGTTGATGCCGGCCGGAACACTAGCCAAAACCCATTGAGGTCCGGTTTGGATGACCGTTAGAGTCGTCGAAAAGCCCTTAACCAGCAGCTAACCGTGGCCGGCGGCGCGGCAACGCCGCCGGCGGCCGGCGATTCAGTGGCTGGCGCTCATCTCGGTTTCCGAGGTTCTCTCGCTATCGCTCTTGTAGGAACTCTCGCAATAGGGCGTGCAGGACAGGGTCTGGATCTCGGCACGCCTGTAGATTCTGACCGAGGATGCATCCTGCCGCACGACGGTGACCTGCTCGTCGATGATCGGGCTGCCTTCCTGGTCGAGGACGACCAGATTGGTGACGCCGAATCCCTTGCCCGTCAGTACGATCGTCGAGGCGTCCTGCACGGAGGCATCGGCAATCGCCGGATTGCCGATGACGATTGTGTCGGCGGCGCGCGACAGCTTGACGATCTTGGCCTGGTTCATGGTGACCTCGATGCCGGACCCAGCTTTTGCCGGCATGACGAAAGTGGCGGCGAGAAGCGCGGCAACTGCAAACGACGATCTCAATCCGGTCATCAGGACGCTCCAGGGCGGCAAACTGTTCAACGGAACATGAACGAGATTGGTGAACCAACGGTTAAGCCCCGGGCTGTCACGCTTAACACCAGGCTACGGTTGCATGCCGCGCGGGCCGTGATCGCTGCTTGAGCGATCGTCGGGGACCCCGCCTTTACCGCTGCTTTGCGCGAGGCGAGGCGGCCTTTCACTACTTTAGCCGACGATTAACCAAGCAACGGATTCGCGACCGGAAAGGAATCGGTAAGGCTGTTTATTAAGCCGATCGAAAGGGCTTCTCCCTAGATTGGGCAGCATCCGATCAACCGGCAAGAGAAGTTGACGGAAGTGCTGTAACACGTGGAGTAGGAGCTCTCGAATGTCTAATCTCATTGCACGTTTTGTGAAGAACGAGTCCGGTGCGACCGCCATCGAATATGGCTTGATCGCCGCTCTCATCGCGCTCGCCATCATGGTCGGCGCCGGCGCCCTCGGCAATGCGCTGAACAACAAGTTCAACGCGATCGCCACGACGGTCAATAACTCGTAATATCGAAGCAACCAGCTTGCTTTCAAATAAGGGCCGCCTCATTGGCGGCCCTTATTTTTGCCGTGCGGGCGATTTTGAAGTCCCGGTCTCATCATTCGTTAATCGAACCTACCTAGGCTGGCGCCAGATATGGTTTGATCACAGGCGCCACCCATGCTTGAAGCCCTGATCTTCGTCGTCTTTCCGTTCTGCATGCTGTTTGCCGCGATCTCGGACATATTGTCGATGACGATCGCCAACCGCGTGTCGGTGCTGCTGGTGACCGTGTTTGCCCTGGTGGCGCCGCTGACTGGAATGGACTGGGCGACCTATGGCTGGCATTTTGCGGCAGGCTTCCTGGTGTTGGCCGTGACCTTCGGCCTGTTCGCGCTGGGCGGCATGGGCGGCGGCGACGCCAAACTGCTCGCCGCCACGTCGCTGTGGATGGGCTTCAACATCCATCTTGTCGAATATCTTGTGGTTTCGACGTTCATCGGCGGCCTCCTGACGCTTGCCATCCTCGCCTACCGGAAATCGCCGCTGGCATCCTTTACCGGCCATAATCCATTTTTGCGCCACTTCGCCGACGAAACGAACGGCATACCCTACGGCATCGCGCTCGGCATTGGCGGGTTGCTCATCTATCCGGATTCGCCTCTGGTGGTGTGGGCGCTGGCAAGGCTGGCCACATAGGCTCTTCATTGTCCCGCGTTCGACGCGTCTCGCTTTTGATTCGGGCGGCTTGGCCGCCCTTTTCGCATTCCGGAGGCAGTTCCTTCTAATTTATGTAAACCTTAAATTAATCACGATCGTAAGCATTGCATTAACCTTGTTTTGACGATTGCGGCTGCAAAGTCCCCCCTGGCTAGGTGGTTTGCCAAAGGCGAGGGTTCGGACAGATGCCAGCATCCCGACTGATAATACTAAGCGTGGCGGTGGCCGCGGCGGGCGGCGCAGGCTATGTCGCGAAGAAGATGGTGGTGGCTCCGCCGCCCCAGGTCACCGTCGATTCCCCCAAGGCGCCGGCCATCGCCCTGCAGGACGTGCTCGTCCTGTCCGGCGATGTCGCCATGGGCAGCCCGCTGGAGAACAACATCAGCTGGGAGTCCTGGCCGTCCGGCGGCATCAATGCCAATTTCATCACCCGAGCCGCCGAGCCCGATGCGCTGGATAAGCTGAAGGGCTCCGTTGCCCGCGTGGCGATGTACACGGGCGAGCCGCTGAGGCGCTCCAAGCTGATCGGCGAGGGGCAGAGCTTCATGTCGTCAATTCTGCCCAGCGGCATGCGCGCCGTCGCCACTGCCATATCTGCCGACACTTCGGCGGGTGGCTTCATCCTTCCCAATGATTTCGTTGACGTCATCATGACCCGCCGTTCCGACACTGGAACGGGTGGCAGCGGCTTCACCACCGAGACCATCCTGAAGAACATCCGCGTCCTGGCGATCGACCAGACCATCCAGGAGGACGAGGAGGGCAAGAAGACCAGGGTTGGCCAGACAGCCACTCTGGAGCTGACGCCGCAGCAGGCCGAAATCATCACGGTCGCGCAGCAGATGGCCGATCGCCTGACGTTGGCGCTGCGTTCGATCACGGACACCAGCGAAAAGAATCTGAACGAGGCTGACTACCTCGTCTCCGGCAACGGCCGGCGCGGCACGGTGCGGATGATCAAGTCGGGCGAAGTTTCCGAAGTGGGAGCAAGGAAATGAGGCTAAAGGGTAAACTGCCCTTCATGGTGGCAGCGGCGATCGGCCTGTTCCTGCTCGGCACCAGCGCGCCTGGAGTTATCGAGGCGAAGGCCGCGAAAAGGAGCGCCCAGGTGTCGGCGTCCACCGCCACGCAGCGCGTTAAGCTCGGCCTCAACAAGTCGGTGGTCATCGACCTGCCCAGCGACGCCTATGACATTCTCGTTGCCAATCCGGCGGTCGCCGATGCGGTGACGCGCACGGCAAGGCGCATCTATCTGTTCGGCAAGGCCGTGGGCGAGACCAACATCTTCGTCTTCGGTCCCAATGGCGAGCAGATCGTCAGCCTGGACCTTGCGGTCGAACGCGACGTCGCCGGATTGGAGGACTACCTCAAGCGCTTCCTTCCGACCTCCGAGATCAAGGTCGAACTTTTGAACGACAACGTCGTCTTGACCGGAACCGTGGACACCCCCCTCGACGCCAAGCGCGCGGTCGATCTGGCGACCATCTTTGTGTCTGGCGGCGAGGCGACCACCGGACAATATTCGCAGACCGCCGCCGGTGGGTCGGCCAATGGCGGTGTCGATATCAACAATCCCGACCAGGAACGCCGCGTCTCGAAGATCGTCAACCTGCTGCAGATCATCGGCGACGACCAGGTGACGCTCAAGGTGACGGTGGCGGAAGTCAGCCGCTCGGTGATGAAGCAACTCGGCGTCAACATGGTCGGCAATGGCGGCAGCAATGGCATCACCTGGGGTGCCGTCAGCTCGACCAACTACGGATTGGGCAAACCGCTCTCGCAAAGCTCTGGACTGTCGCTAGGTACTGCGGAACTCCAGTCCTACATCAATGCCATGGAACAAAGCGGCGTCATGAAGACGCTTGCGGAACCGACCCTGACAGCTGTTTCGGGCGAAAAGGCAACATTCAAGGTGGGCGGTGAGTTCAATCTCATCACTTCGCGGACGAGCAACACGTCGACTGACAACCAAACGGGCCAAATCACATACACCAACGACAAGCTCGAATACGGCATCGGCCTCGAGTTCCAGCCGGTGGTTCTGTCGGCTGGGCGGATCAGTCTCAAGGTCAGGACGTCCGTCTCGGAGCCGACCGCAGAAGGCGCGACCACCCTCGAGGGGGGCGGCGCTCTGCCGGGAACCACCTTGCTGTCGATTCGCAAGAGACTGGCCGATACGACGGTCGAATTGCCGTCGGGCGGTTCGATGATGATAGCCGGCCTTGTCCGTGACGATATTCGTCAGGCTGTTTCGGGGCTGCCAGGCTTGGCCAAGATCCCGGTGCTCGGCACGCTTTTCCGCAGCAAGGACTTCGTGCGCAACGAAAGCGAGCTCGTCATCATCATCACGCCCTATCTGGCCAGGCCGGTCGCGCGCAATGAACTTGCCAAGCCGGACGACAACTTCAACGCGCCGAGCGACGGCGCGGGCATGTTCCTTGGTCGCGTCAACCGCGTCTACGGCAC
>NZ_RZSG01000465.1:0-4810 GCF_003997725.1 Mesorhizobium sp. M4A.F.Ca.ET.050.02.1.1 | reverse complement strand
GCTGAAGGTCGCCACCGTGGAAGGCGTCACGCCTTCGACCGAGACCATCGCCAGCGGCAAGTATCCGGTTTCGCGCCCGCTGTTCTTCTACGTCAAGAAGGCGCATCTCGGCGTCGTTCCGGGCCTGAAGGAATATGTCGAGTTCTTCCTCGACGACCAGATGATCGGCCCGGAAAGCCCGCTCGCCGAGTACGGCCTGGTTTCGGCTCCCGATGCCGAGCGTCAGGCGCAGCGCGACGCGTTCGCCGCCGGAAAGACCATGTAATCAAGCTTGCGGACCGGGGCGCGGGTTTGCCCGCGCCCCGATCTCTTCGCCTGCCGCAGCGGCGGTAGCGACCGGAGCATGATCCCGAACCGAAGCACCGCGTCAGCGAAAAGTGGGGACCGGTTTTTGCTTCGCTGACCTCTGGTTCGGATAAGATCATGCTCAAACAAGGGATTTCCCCTGGGGTGGGTTCATGTCGTCCATGCTCGTACTTGCCATTGTAGTCGCCGTCGGCCTGGTCGCATTCTTCATCGGTCGCCAACGCGCCGTCGCGCAGGACAATGGATCGGTGAAGCCGCATTCGCGCGCTCACTATCACGGCTGGTGGGCCTTCCTGCTCGCTGTCCTGCCGGCCCTCCTGCTGCTTGCCGTGTGGAACATCGGTTCCTCCATCTACCTCGACCGCCACATCCATGCCGCTTTGCCCGAGCGCACCGCCGACAGCGCGGTCGCCAGCGAGGCGCTCGACGTCAGCCTGGTGAAGAGCCTCGCCAAGGGCCTGCGCCAGCTCGATGCCAACACCCAGCTTCCCGCCAGCTTCGCCGAATTGCAGCCGCTGCTCGCCGCCAAGGGCGTGGCGCTGGCGACGGACACCCAGGATTACATGATCCCGATTGCCGTCGAGGCGAACGCGGTGCAGGGCCGGCTCGGCATGATCGGAGCCGTCGTCACCCTTGCCCTGTCGATCGCCGGCGCCTTCTATGCGCTAAGACAAGTCGCGCCACGGGCGCGCGCCAGGAACAATGTCGAGCGGCTGATGCTGTGGGGGCTGCTGGCGGCCTCGACCATCGCCATCCTGACCACCGTCGGCATCGTGCTTTCGATGCTGTTCCAGACCATCCAGTTCTTTGAGAGCGTCTCGCCGGCGAGCTTCTTCTTCGGCACCGTCTGGGATCCGCGCTTCGCCGCCGCCGGCTCGGGCGGCAGCCAGGGCCAGTTCGGCCTGATCCCGCTTCTGGCCGGCACGCTCTACATCGCCTTCGTCGCGCTGCTGGTGGCGGTGCCGGTCGGCCTGATGTCGGCTGTCTACATGGCCGAATACGCCTCGCCCAAGGTGCGGTCGGTGGTCAAGCCGGCGCTCGAGTTGCTGGCTGGCATCCCGACCATCGTCTACGGCATCTTCGCCGTCGTCACGCTGGGGCCGTTCCTGCGCGATCTCTCCGCGGCGCTGACCGGCGGCTCGCCCTTCATCCAGGGCCAGAGCATCTTCACCGCCGGCCTGGTCATGGGCGTCATGCTGATCCCGGTCGTCTCCTCGCTTTCCGACGACATCATCACCGCGGTGCCGCGCGCCATGCGCGACGGCTCGCTCGGCCTCGGCGCGACACGCTCCGAGACGATCAAGCGGGTGATCCTGCCGGCGGCATTGCCCGGCATCGTCGGCGCCATCCTGCTCACCGCCTCGCGCGCCATCGGCGAGACGATGATCGTGGTGCTCGCGGCCGGTGTCGCCGCCAATCTCACTGCCAATCCGTTCGAGGCGATGACGACCATCACCGTCAAGATCGTCAACCAGCTGACCGGCGACCTCGAATTCAATTCGCCGCAGACGCTGGTCGCCTTCGCGCTCGGCATCACGCTGTTCGCGCTGACGCTGGTGATGAACATCGTGGCCCTCTACATCGTGCGCAAATACCGGGAGCAGTACGAATGACCGATATCCCGCTGGATACGATGGTCCGCACCGCGGCCCCCGCGCGCCGCGACATCGGCCTCAAGGCGCGCTACGCCGCCGAGCGCCGGTTCCGCATCTACGGCGCGCTGGCGATCTCGGTCGGCCTCGCCTTCCTCGCCATCATGCTGATCACCATCGTCTCGAAGGGCTACACCGCCTTCTGGCAGACGACGGTATCGCTGCCGATCAATTTCGACGAGAAGGTCATCGATCCTTCCAACAAACGCGCCACCGACCCGGAGGTGCTGATCAAGGCCAACTACCCCAAACTTGCCGACAGAGCGCTGATGGCCAAGCTTGGCATCGACCCCAGCAACAAACCGATGGCATTGAAGCTGAAGGGCTTCCTGTCGGAGGGCGCGCGCGTCCAATTGCGCGACATCGTCGTTGCCGATCCGTCGGTCATCGGCACGACGCGCAATGTCGACATCCTCGTCGCCGCAAACCTCGATTCCGCCTTCAAGGGGCAGATCGATCTCAATGTCGAGGAAGCGCGCCGCAAGGTCTCGGACCAGCAGGTCGCCTGGATGAACCAGCTCAAGGCCGACGGCACCATGGCCGAGCATTTCAACAAGGGCCTGTTCAGCTATGGCGCCTCGAGCCGTCCGGAGACATCGGGCATGGGCGTTGCCATCATCGGCTCCTTCTACATGATGGTGATCGTGCTGCTTCTGGCGCTGCCGATCGGCGTCGCCGCCTCCATCTATCTGGAGGAGTTTGCCAAGAAGAACCGCTTCACCGACCTGATCGAAGTCAACATCAACAATCTGGCGGCGGTGCCGTCGATCGTCTTTGGCCTGCTCGGCCTCGCGGTGTTCATCAATTTCCTCGGCATGCCGCGCTCGGCCGCCTTCGTCGGCGGCCTGGTGCTGACGCTGATGACACTGCCGACGATCATCATCGCCACCCGCGCGGCGCTTGCCGCCGTGCCGCCGTCGATCCGCTCGGCGGCGCTCGGGCTTGGCGCTTCCAAGATGCAGATGGTGTTCCAGCATATCCTGCCGCTTGCCGCCCCCGGCATCCTCACCGGCACCATCATCGGCCTGGCGCGCGCGCTCGGCGAAACCGCGCCGCTGCTCCTGATCGGCATGGTCGCCTTCGTCGCCGACTATCCGAAGACTCCGTTCGATCCGGCGACCGCGCTGCCGGTGCAGATCTACATGTGGGCCAACGAGGCCGAACGCGCCTTCGTCGAGCGTATGTCGGGCGCCATCATCATCCTGCTCGTCTTCCTCATGGCCATGAACATCACAGCGATCGTGCTCAGGCGCCGGTTCGAACGGCGCTGGTAAAAGAAGGCATCTGGTATGAACATCATGACCGAACAGTCTCTTGAAAACGCAGTGGGCGACAAGATGAACGCCAAGTCGAACGAAGTGATCAAGATGCGCGGCGACAAGGTCGGCGTGTTCTACGGCGAAAAGCAGGCGCTGTTCGACGTCAATCTCGACGTCCGCCTCAATCAGGTGACGGCGCTCATCGGACCTTCGGGCTGCGGCAAGTCGACCTTCCTGCGCTGCCTCAACCGCATGAACGACACCATCGACTCGGCGCGCGTGACGGGCAAGATCACGCTGGACGAGGAGGATATCTACGACAAGAACATCGACGTCGTGGAGCTTAGGGCTCGCGTCGGCATGGTGTTCCAGAAGCCCAACCCGTTCCCGAAGTCGATCTACGAGAATGTCGCCTACGGCCCGCGCATCCATGGGCTGGCCAAGCGCAAGGCCGACATGGACCAGATCGTCGAATCCAGCCTGAAGAAGGCGGCGATCTGGAACGAGGTGAAGGACCGCCTGCACGAGCCCGGCACCGGCCTGTCCGGAGGCCAGCAGCAACGCCTGTGCATCGCCCGCGCCATCGCCGTGTCGCCGGAAGTGATCCTGATGGACGAGCCCTGCTCGGCGCTCGACCCGATCGCCACCGCCCGTGTCGAGGAGCTGATCGACGAACTGCGCCAGAACTACACGATCGTCATCGTCACCCACTCGATGCAGCAGGCGGCCCGCGTGTCGCAGCGCACGGCGATGTTCCATCTCGGCTACCTGGTCGAGGAAGGCGCCACCGACAAGATGTTCACCAACCCCGACGACAAACGCACCCAGGACTACATCACCGGCCGGTTCGGCTGATTTCCACGCACGAGGACAGGATCATGGGTGAACATCATACGGTTGCGTCTTTCGACGAGGATCTGGGAGCGATCAGCAAGCTGATCGCCGACATGGGCGATCTCGCCCGCTCGATGGTCGCCGGCTCGACGCGCGCGCTGCTCAATTCCGACAATGCCCTGGCGCAGCGCGTTGTTTCCGACGACGCCATCATGGATGCACGCCAGCGCGAACTCGACGACCGCGCCATCACGCTGATCGCCAAGCGGCAGCCGATGGCCAACGATCTGCGCGCCGTGGTCGGCTCGATCCGCATGGCGGGCGACCTCGAACGCATCGGCGACCTCGCCAAGAACATCGCCAAGCGTGTCGGTACCGTCGGCCTCAGCGTCACGCCGCGTGATCTCTCGCATTCCATCGACGGCATGGCGCAGCTTGTGCTGGTCCAGGTGCAGGGCGTCATCGAGCAATATGCCGCCGCGGATGCCGCAGCCCTCGCCAAGCTCCGCAACGACGACGAACGCATCGACGTCAAATACACCTCGGTGTTCCGCGAGCTCCTGACCTACATGATGGAGGATCCGCGCAACATCACCGCTTGCACGCATCTTCTATTCTGCGCCAAGAACCTGGAGCGCATCGGCGACCATGTCACCAACATTGCCGAGAACGCCTACTACGTGCTGACCGGTCAGCAACTGCCCGCCAATCGTCCGAAGCTGGACGAGACGGCGATGTCGGCGCCGGCGGCCTGAGAAG
>NZ_RZSG01000464.1:0-4813 GCF_003997725.1 Mesorhizobium sp. M4A.F.Ca.ET.050.02.1.1 | reverse complement strand
GCCTCGTAGCCGCAGCCGACATCGGCGGCGAAGGCGCCGATGCTGTGCCAGCGGTCGATCAGCCCGGAAATACTCGTGGGCTGCCCCGAGATGCTGGTGGGCAGAGCCGAGATGCTGGTGGGCAGAGCTGAGATGCTGGTGGGCAGAGCCGAAGCGCTCGTGGGCAATGCGGAAATGCTTGCGTGATGGTCGATCATGCGGTAAGCGTACGTTATGTACGAAAGAGTCGCAAGCGAATTCGTACACTTTGGACGATATTTTTCAGGCATTTTGTACGATGATGGATTCACGGCACAGATTGCAGCAGGCGCGCGCCCAGGCCGGCTATGCCTCGCCCAGCGATGCGGCCCGCGCTCTGCGCGAGATCAACAAGAACACGCTGATCAGCCACGAGAACGGCAACCGGCCGCTGTCGCGCAAGGCGGCGGAGAAATACGGCCGGCTGTTCGGCGTCGACCCCGGCTGGCTGTTGTTCAATGCGGACGGCGCCGAGGCCGCACCGGTCAGCCTGCAGCCCTCGCCCGTCACCGTCGACGTGCCGATCGTGTCCTGGATCAGCGCCGGTGAGCTTGGCAGCCAGGACAGCGTCGTCAACCTCTCCGACTATCCGACCATCCCGACCGCCGACCTAGAGGAAGGCGAGTGGATCGCGCTGCGCGTCGACGGGCCGTCGATGAACAAGATCTCGCCGCCGGATTCGATCATCTTCGTCAATCTGCGTGACAAGCGGCTGGTGACCAATGGCTGCTATGTGATCTCGGACGAGACCGGACGGGCCACCTACAAGCGCTGGCGCCCGAACGACACCCCGCCCTTCCAGCCGGCGTCGTACCTCGACATCCCGCCGCCGGAGCTGGAGGGCGCGATCACGATCATCGGGCGGGTGAAGCGGTCGATGATCGATATGTGAGTAATCTCGCTCTCGCCCGTCGGCCTCTGACTGCTCTTTCATGACGCCGCAATTTCTGCTTGCATGGCAAGCAGCCGTCGGTGTCGGCCGAGGTCGATGGTTTCGGGGGAGAACCGGCGAAATGACGAACCGGGAAGGCGTGGGCGAAAGCCGGCTGATACGGCTGGTGCGAAAATGGCGCCTGCCGCTGTTGCTGCTGCTGACCGGCGTCGTCGCGCTGGACGTCCGTGGCGCGATGGGGATCGCCAGCAATCTCGCCTACACGGCCTGTATCGGCAATGCGGCCGACCCGGCCCGCCGGATCGAAGCCTGCACGCAAATCATCGACAACCAGGCCGACGGTCCTGACAAACGCGCGACGGCCTACTTCAAGCGCGCCTACGCCTGGTCCATGGAAGGCGATCTCGACCGCGCCATCGCCGATAGCGACCAGGCGATAAGCCTCAATCCTGAATACGCATCGGCTTACTACAACCGAGGCTACGACTGGGCCACGAAGGGCGATTACGACCGGGCCATTGCCGATTACGGTCAGGCGATCGCCTTCGACCCGAAAAGCAGCGCTGCTTACAACAACCGGGGCCTTGCCTGGGCGTACAAGGGCGACAATGACCGGGCCATCGCGGATTACAACCTGGCGATCATCGCCGATCCAAAGAACGCATCCGCATACCTCAACCGGGGCGGCGCATGGGCGGCGGAGGGCGCCTTCGATCACGCCATCGCCGACTACAACCAGGCCATTGCCTTCGATCCGACACTCATCGGGGTCTATGAAAATCGTGGCCTGAGCTGGGGCGGCAAAGGCGACTACGACCGCGCCATCGCCGATTTCAACGTGGCTATCGGCCTCGATCCGAAACGTGGCTACGCCTATTACGGCCGGGGTCTAGCCTGGTCAAACAAGGGCGACGACGACCGCGCGATCGCCGACTACGACCAGGCCGTGGACCTCGACCCGAAGCTTGCCGATGCCTACTACGCGCTGGGCCTCGCCTGGGCGCATAAGGGCGACCACGACCAGGCCATCATCGACTACGACCAGGCAATCGCGCTCAATCAGAAATCCGCCGATTTCTACAGCGCCCGAAGCGCCTCCTGGAAGGCGAAGGGAAACCGCGAACGCGCCGAGGCCGACCGGAAGACGGCAGTTAGCCTTGGCGGTAAGTAGGTTGCCAGACTGGAAGGTCGCGTTGCTTCGCGCCTTCGCCTGCCCTCCGCTTGGCTGAGGGCCGGGCGCACAATCCAGCCACCGCAATTTCTGCTTGCATTCTGGAACAGATTGAGAACTGGCGCCTGCCGCGCTCTTCAAAAGTGGCCGTCGTTCAGCGCCTTCAGCGAGGATGCACCAGCGCCGGGTTGGTGAGCGTGTCCTTGTTGGCGGCGATCAGCAGGTCGCCTGCCTCCCGCGCATGATCGACGGCGAAAGCGTAGCCGGCGCGCGTCGCCTGCGCGAAGGCTGCAGCCGCCTTCGGATTGGCGCCAAGGAAGGCGTTGCTGGAGACGATCAGCGTGGGCGTCGCGCACGCCGTAGTCGGCATAGCGGAACGAGCGCTGCTTCAGGCCCTTCAGCACTGTTCGAGCGATTGGCGAAGAGTGCTTTTGGAGCGAGGTGCGAAACCTGTTCCTTCTCCTCCAGTGGAGACGGCGGAGTCGCGTTATAAGATTTTCACTATTTTCTTATAACTCCCTTGAAATCCGGCCGGATGGCGCGCAGTTATAAGGAATCTGTGTAATTCTTATAACGCCCAGCCCAGACTTGGGATCGCGCCATGAAAACCATCGATCTCGCCTATCGCACCATGTATGCCGAGCTTGTGCATCGCAGCCTGGATGCTTCCTTCGAGACCGATTTCTCGACAGCGGGCAATTTCGTGCGCGTGCCAGTGAAGGGCCGCGACTATTGGTACTTCGAGGAGACCCGGCCGACGAAGACCAGGCGTTATGTCGGTCCGGCCGAGGACCCCGAGATCGCCAAGCGGGTCGCGGCCTTCAAGGAGATCAAGAGCGATCTGAGAAGCCGCCGCAAGCTGGTTTCAAGTCTCGTGCGCGACGCCGGCCTGACGGCGCCGGACCCCGTCACCGGCGACGTGGTCGAGGCGCTGGAGAAGGCCGGGCTCTTCCGCCTGCGCGCGGTGCTCGTCGGAACGGTCGCCTTCCAGACCTATGCCGGGCACCTCGGTGTCAGGCTGCGTGGGGCCGCGCTGCAGACGGGCGACGCCGACTTCGCCCAGTTCCATTCCGTCTCGGCCGAGGTGGACGACAGCCTGCCGCCGGTCATCGAAGTGCTGAAGGCAGTCGATACGACATTCCGCGAGGTTCCGCACCGAACCGATGCCGGACGCGCGACGCAGTTCGAGAACGCTTCCCGCTACCGGGTCGATTTCCTCACCCCGAACCGGGGCAGCGACGATCACGCCGATCACGCAAGCCCGATGCCGTCGCTGGGCGGCGCCTCGGCACAGCCCTTGCGCTTCCTCGATTTCCTGATCCGCGATCCCGTCCGGACGGTGCTCCTGCACCGCTCCGGCGTGCCCGTGCTCGTCCCCTCGCCCGAGCGCTTCGCCGTCCATAAGCTGATCGTCGCCGCGCGCCGCGAACGAAGCGCCGGCGCCAAGCGGGAGAAGGATCTGCATCAGGCAAGCCTGCTGGTCGAGGCGCTGGACGTCACGCGTCGGCAGGACGACCTCGCCTTTGCATTCGCCGAAGCGTGGAACAGGGGCGACGCCTGGCGCGACGCGCTGCGGAAAGGCCTGAACCTGCTCGGTCCCGACAGCCGTGACATGGTCGACCTGGTGCTCGGAACAGCGCTTGCCGCAGTCGGGGCGCAACTCGAAGGTTTTACGATGCGGCTCGCCTAACACGCCGAGATTGCCGCCTTATCGTTCAATTTGTACGAATTCATGTTGACCTGTATTCGTACGTAAAGTACGATATTTCCCTTCTCCGAGGGGAATATCCTTGAACACCGCGAACCACGCCGCCTTCGCCGACCTCTCCCGTCCACTGCTTTCATCCTTGCCGCTCGAACAGCGCGAGCGCCTCGCCGGCGCCTGGCGGATGGCCAGCCAGGACATCGCCGAGGACATCCGCTTCATCCGCCAATATCTGAAGGTCATCGCCGAGAAGGAAGAACGGCTGTCGACCGGCACGCTGGTCCACAGCCGCGCCTATGTCGAGGCCTGCGCCGGCTGGTTGCCGCGGACCGTGGCGCGCTATCTGCGCAACCTGCGCGCCATCACCGAATGCGAGTTGGCGATGACGGCTGCCGGCATCAGTTTTGCCAAGTCAAGCGATGCGTGGTGAGCCCTCGCTTCTCCGCTTGTCTCCTGCCCTACGAACTGAAGACGGCGTTCACCCGTTGAACTTGTCGGGGAATTGTTTGGCGATGCCTTCCGTCAGCATGTCGGCGAACTTCAGCATATGATCATGCCCTTCGTCGTAGGACTTGATGTCCGCCGCCCAATCCTTCTTCAGCCGGCCGACCACCTCGCCGGTCGTCAGTTGCAGATGCTTGTGGAGCATGTCCCGGAGATCTTTCTCGGGCCAGTTCGGATTGGCCTTGCCAAGGAACACCGCAATGTCGTCGGCATTGCCGGTCCATTTTTCCTGAGTGGCCGAGAGCTTGTCCTTGCTGCCTGATTTGGCCGCCTTGACCACTTCCGTCGCAATCTTGATGTGGTCTTTCAGCAGCGCGGCCAGTTTCTGGCCGGCCGCATCACCGTAGTAAGGCTTTACCGCGTCGCCTATGTCGTCCTGGTTCTGGAGGAGACGCTTCGCGACTTCGTCCGTGTCTTGCAGGTCAGCGAGGGCGCTGATGATGTAGTTGCGCGTGTAGGTGATGTGGTCTTCCCAAAGTTTCCGCATTGCCGCTCGAACGTCCGTCGCCGATTGCGGTTCGCC
>NZ_RZSG01000463.1:0-4814 GCF_003997725.1 Mesorhizobium sp. M4A.F.Ca.ET.050.02.1.1 | reverse complement strand
TTATGATATATGGAAAATATATCAGGAGACGCGATGGCTCTGTTGGAAGATATATCTCATTTCGAGCCCGCGGCTGCGAAGGCCTATCGCGCGCTCGAGCATATGATCGTCACGCTCGAGCTGGCGCCGGCGAGCTTCGTCACCGAGGGCGCGCTGATCGAGCGTCTCGGGCTCGGCCGCACGCCGGTGCGCGAGGCGATCCAGCGTCTGGCCTGGGAGGGTCTGCTCGACGTCAGGCCCCGCGCCGGCATCGCGATCGCGCCGCTTCATCCCGGAGACTGGCTGCGCGTGATCGATGCCAGGCGTGGCGTCGAGGTGGTGCTGGCGCGTTCGGCCGCCCGCTTCGTCACCCGCGAGGCGGCGGACCTGTTTCATGACGCCGCGCTTGCCATGCAGAAGGCGGTCATCTCGGGCAATGTGCTGGCCTTCATCCAGGCCGACAAGGCGCTCGACGAGGCACTCGCGCTGGCCGCCGACAACCCCTTCGCCGCGCGGGTGGCGGCGCCCCTGCAGACGCACAGCCGACGTTTCTGGTTCCGCTACAAGTCGGATACCGGCCTTGCCGAATCGGCCGAGCACCACGTCGCGCTGATCCGCTCGATCCTCGCCGGCGACGAGGAAGCCGCCGCCAAGGATGCCAAGCGCCTGATGGCGTTGCTGCGCGGCCATGCGGAGGTCGCCGCCACGCGCTGAGCGCTCCCGATCTCAGTATCGCGCGTCATGGCCGGTCGGCGCAGCCACGCTTTCCCAACTGTTGCCGGCCGCGATGATGCAGCTCGTGCCGTCGACGTCGGTGACGATGATGGTCCAGGTTCCGCTCTGGCCGACGAACACTTCCATGATCGCGACCTGGCCGATCAACCCGAAGGCAAACTGCCGTTCCTGGAAATTCTCGCTTAGATGGGCAACCAGAGCGCTATGCTTGACACAGTGCTGGTATTGAGCGCCCGAGCTGTTCGTACCCATCGCCAGCGCGCCGGCGAGGACCAGGTTTCTCACCCAACCCAAAAAGGACTTGCGTGCCATGGGGCACCTCCTTTTGCCATCGCGTCCCGGCAAAAGGAGACAGCCTCATTTTGCCGGAGCCACCCAGGCCGGTTCCGACGTCATCATCGCGTCGTTCCTTTCTGCGTTCCGGTCTGCCACTAATGGGAACTTCTGGATGTTCCCATTATGTTCCATATATGGTGACGGCAACGGCAAAGCGCAAGCGGGTGCCTCGTCAGGCGCTTGCCGATTCTAATGCTAGCAAAGCAGAAGCGTGCTCAGGTACCCGGCAGCGCGGCCACTTGCGTTGTATGGTCCCAGCCTTCCCCGGCCGAAATAACGCAACTCAGCCCGTGCGTGTCGGTTGCCAGGATGGTCCAGGTGCCCTGTTCGGAAACGAAAACCTCGAGGATGACGCTGCGGTTGACCAGGCCGCGCGCGGTCTCGCTTTCATGGAACTTCTCGCCCAGCGCCTTGATGATGTCGGTCCGCGCCGCGCATTGCCCGGCCGCGTTTGACTGGCCGGCTGCCGCGAACATCGCGGCGGCGGCAACGACCGTCGTTGCCACGAGATATCGTGCCATCTGACACCTCCTCGCGCCAGACGAGAACCCCGGCTGCAACCGGCGCTGTTTGATTGGCCTGCACCTTGGCAGGGATATAGGCTAAGACGGAGGGCACCCGCTTGGTTCCATCCACTTTGTAGATTCGCGAACAAGCGTATCGGCAAAAATCCGAAAAAGGCCCGGATACGACCCGGGCCTTCCTCTGATCATCTCCCGATTCTTGGATCAGTTCATCGTCGGGACGACGAACTCGGCGCCGTCCTTGATGCCTGCCGCGCGCCCGCAGCCGCATCGCGGCGAGGACGCGCAAACCAGGAGACGTCCGGTCAGTTCATCGTCGGGATGACGAACTCGGCGCCGTCCTTGATGCCGGACGGCCAGCGCGAGGTGACCGTTTTGGTCTTGGTGTAGAAGCGGAACGCATCCGGGCCGTGCTGGTTGAGATCGCCGAAGGACGACGCCTTCCAGCCACCGAAGGTGTAGTAGGCGATCGGCACCGGGATCGGCACGTTAACACCGACCATGCCGACCTGGACACGCGAGGCGAAGTCACGCGCGGCATCGCCGTCGCGGGTGAAGATGGCGACGCCATTGCCCATCTCGTGATCGTTGGCGAGCTTGATGGCGTTCTCATAGGTCGGCGCGCGCACCACCGAGAGCACCGGCCCGAAGATCTCTTCCTTGTAGATGCGCATGTCGGCCGTCACATTGTCGAACAGGCAGCCGCCCATATAGTAGCCGTTCTCGTAGCCCTGCATCGTAAAGCCGCGACCGTCGACGACGAGCTTGGCACCTTCCTTGACGCCGAGATCGACATAGCCCTTGACGCGCTCCAGCGCCTGCGCCGTCACCAGCGGGCCGAAATCGGCGGACGAATCTGTCGACGGGCCGACCTTCAGGCTTTCGACGCGCGGTATGAGCTTTTCCATTAGCCGGTTGGCGGTGTCGTTGCCGACCGGAACCGCCACCGAGATCGCCATGCAGCGCTCGCCGGCCGAGCCGTAGCCGGCGCCGATCAGCGCGTCGACCGTCTGGTCGAGGTCGGCGTCGGGCATGATGATCATGTGGTTCTTGGCACCGCCGAAGCACTGCACGCGCTTGCCGGCCGCGGTGCCACGCGAATAGATGTAGTGGGCGATCGGCGTCGAGCCGACGAAGCCGACGGCCTTGATGTCGGGATCGTCGAGGATGGCGTCGACGACTTCCTTGTCGCCGTTGACGACATTGAGGATGCCGGCCGGCAGGCCGGCCTCGATGAACAGTTCGGCAATGCGGATCGGCACGCCCGGATCACGCTCGGAAGGCTTCAGGATGAAGGCGTTACCGCATGCGATCGCCGGCGCAATCTTCCACAGCGGGATCATCGCCGGGAAATTGAACGGCGTGATGCCGGCGACGACGCCGAGCGGCTGGCGCATCGAGTAGACGTCGATGCCGGGGCCGGCGCCGTCGGTGAACTCGCCCTTCATCATGTGCGGCGCTCCGATGCAGACCTCGACCACTTCCAGGCCGCGCTGGATGTCGCCCTTGGCGTCGGCGATCGTCTTGCCATGCTCGCGCGCCAGGATGTCGGCCAGTTCGTCATAGTCGCGCTGCACCAGTTCGAGGAACTTCATCAGCACGCGCACGCGCCGCTGCGGGTTGGTGGCCGCCCACTGGGGCTGCGCCGCCTTGGCGTTCTCGACAGCCGCGCGCAGTTCCGCCTGCGAAGCCAGCGCCACCGTGCCGCGCACGGAACCGTCCATCGGCTGCATCACGTCCTGCTTGCGGCCGCTGGTCCCGGCGACACGCTTGCCGCCGATGAAATGACCGTAATCGATCATGGTTTCTCTCCCTGTGTTTTGATGATGGCGCATTGTCCGCCTTTGCCGGAGCGAAGGCAACGCGAGCGAAAACGCAACCGTTGTGCAAAAAATAGACAACGATGGGCAGCTGTGCATTAATTGTCGCAAATGGCGAGTTGCTGAAAGGGATCGAAGATTGCAGGCTGGACAAAGGGGACAGGCGGCAAAGGCAGCGCTCGCGACTAATCCGGACCATCCGGTATGAACTGGGATGACGTCCGCATCTTTCTCGCCGTGGCGCGCGCCGGCCAGATCCTCGGCGCGGCGAAACGCCTGGAGCTCAACCACGCCACCGTCTCGCGCCGGATCGCGGCGCTCGAGGAGGCGCTGCGGACGAAGCTTTTCCGCCGCCTGACCACGGGCAGCGAGCTGACACCGGCCGGCGAACGCTTCCTCGACATAGCCGAGCGCATGGAGAGCGACATGATCGCCGCGCGCTCGACCGTTGCCGGCGAAGGCGACGATATCTCGGGCACGGTGCGCATCGGCGCGCCCGACGGTTTTGGCGTTGCCTTCCTGGCGAAACGGCTGGGAGAACTGACCGCCCTTCACCGCGAGCTCACCATCCAGCTGGTGCCGGTGCCGCGCTCCTTCTCGCTGTCCAGGCGCGAGGCCGACATCGCCATCACCGTCGAACGCCCGACCGAGGGCCGGCTGGTGGCGGGCAAGCTGGTCGACTACACGCTCGGCCTGTTCGCCTCGCGCGCCTATGCCGAGGCCCATAGCTTGCCGACGACGCCGGCCGAGCTCGGCCGGCACACGCTGATTGGCTACGTGCCGGACCTCATCGTCAGCCCCTCGCTCGACTATGCCGCCGAGTTCATCGCCGACTGGCGCACCAGCTTTGCCATCTCCTCGGCACTCGGCCAGGCCGAGGCGGTGCGCTCCGGCGCCGGCATCGGCATCCTGCACACGTTCGTCGCCCGCTCGATGCCGGAACTGGTTCCCGTCGACATCGTCGCGCCGATCCGCCGCGCCTACTGGCTGGTCTATCACGAATCGGTGAGGCCGCTGCGCCGGGTGCAGATCGTCGCCAACTTCATCACCCGGGCGGTGGAAAGGGAGCGCGCTCTGTTCGTCTGACTCGCCCGCCTTGCGCTTGCCACAAAATCGGCGAGTGTGGCATCCGCCTATTGAGCGGCTTTAAAGCCCGGGCGGGGACTTTTCGGAAAGCTGGCGCGGAGAAAATGCGAGCCGTTCTTGCCATCCTGCCGCTGGCCTTCCTCTCGGCTTGCGCCAACCCGTGGACGAAAGTGCCGGAGGCGGAGCTGCCAAAGCCGATCCGCACTGCGATGGCGCGCCCTTCGCCCTTCGTCATCGGCAACTATTGCGGGCCGGGCACCCGCTCCGGCGACCTGTCGCTGCGGCCGGTCGACCGTCTCGACGCCGCGTGCCAGGTCCACGACGCCTGCTACAT
>NZ_RZSG01000462.1:0-4815 GCF_003997725.1 Mesorhizobium sp. M4A.F.Ca.ET.050.02.1.1 | reverse complement strand
AGGATCTCGCCATAACCGAGACTGCTGAAAGCAGCCCCAAAGCCCGGAAGCCAGACAGCTTCCGCCACACTTTTCCACGACAGCCGGGCGGTGCCGCCGGCGGGCCTGATGCCGCGCATCGGCAGGATGGCAAGAAAGGTCGCAAGGGGCAGGACGATTGTAGCCAGCGCGATCGCGGCGAAGCCGCCGGCCTCGTAGAGCCCGGACCCGATCGGTGCGCCGAGCGCAAGCGCCGCGAACATCGCGGTGCCTATCCAGGCAATGACCTTTCCGGAGTGCTGCCCGCCGGCGAGGGCAAGGCCCCAGGCCACGCCCCCGGTGATGATAAAACTCTCGGCCGCGCCGAGCACTGCCCTGCCGACCAAAAGCGCGGATGCGGATACCGTCGGCCGATCGAGCAAGGCCAGGGACCCGATATAGATGAGCCCCGCCAGGACGGCAGCGACCAGGCCGATGACGACTGCCCGCTTGCCGCCGTTCGCATCAGCATAGTTACCGGCGCCGATGCGCGTAAGCAGCGAAGCGACGAATTGGCTCCCCGTCAACAATCCTACCGTGAAGGGACCGAAGCCCAACGCCTGATTGAGATGCAGTGGCAGAACAGGCAGCGCCAAACCGATGAGCAGGAAGCCGGCGAAAATCGCCGCCATGATCGGCAGTAGCTTCGCCATCGTCTTGTCGGGTGTCTGCACCATCGTGACCTGAAAGGGGCGCGAGCTTGCGCGCCGACTTGCTGGAAAGATATTGCAGAGCAACCGGTTCAATTAGCCCGAATAATCAGCATGGACTTATTGCTACGAGATATAAATCAGCAGAGGGGGAGGGCTTGCCGATCGTTGGGGCGTTGCGGCATCGCGTCTGATTGGATTTAAGCGAATTCAGATCATGCCCCCCTTCGATCTGCAGCGCGATAGATGCCGTAGCCAACCTTGATGAGTAGGCCCTCGTCGCATATGCGGGCCAGATAGCAGCGGGGAATTCCGATTTCAGTCAGGTCGCGCGTTCGTACTTCATCCTTCTCGCGGGTAAATGCGACCGCGCGCTCTCGGAGGGATGGCTTAGGCCCGCCGGCCAATCGGATGCGCTCCGCGCGCTCGCGGTCACGCTTGCGAATCTTAGGGGAAGGCTCAGGCGTAGTTTGGAGGGGAATCGGCAGCTCATAGTTCGCGGTTTCATTCGGTCCGGGGAGCCGTAGCGATCCACCACTGCGAACGTCATGTCCCGCTCTGTGTACGCTGGGCTCGTCCCTGATGCGATGGGGTGTTACCGCCCTACACGAAACTCCGATGCGGGAGCGCATCGATCAAGCTGGTCCAGAACGAATTGATACATTCCGACCTCTTTCACCAGTGGCAGCAATTCAGCTGGCGGCGCGAGGCAAAAATTTCGAAAAGCTTCCAGGAACCCAAGGAAATTGGACGGCGCATCGGACAAAAGGGGTCTCGGATATCGCAGCGAACGTCCGCAACGGAGCGGTCAAATCGTCGGCAAAAGAGCGTCCGAATAAGGCTGTCGGCGGCCCTGTCGTGGGAACGAAAAAAGAAGAGAAGCAGAACTTTCGTGTGCGATTTTTGCACACGGCTCCACGCAACTAACTGATATCGCTTATCTATCCGCCCCATCCATCATTGGCGCGATCGCCAGCCGATTCATCACCTTGCTCATCTCGTTCGTTTCCGCGGGCCGCGTTCGCCCGACGGCAACACTGTGGTCAGCCCGGCGAGCCGCACCATCTAGTCTATTCTCGATTTTTTTCAATTGCCTCGGCCTGTCGTTGGTAATGGCGTTGGCCGGCAAGAAAAGCGCCCGCCGGCCTCCCTATCGGCTCGGCTGTGGTGAGCGGTCCTTGTTCCGCTTGTCTGCGACGTAGCTCTGCCCATTCTCCATCTTCATTATGTCGAAGAGGCCAGTCGCCGCGAAGAGTGCCGGAAAGTTCTTCACTCCATAGTTTCGTGGATCGATGGGCGCCTGTCGTTTCGCTGCGCTTCCTGCCGATGACATAGCTGCCCATCCATCGTCTTGCGCCGTGGCTTCCACAGCGCCACGCAGGATCGTCACGAGGGTCGTATCTTGCGATAGAGACTTGCCCGTTCGCTTGTCGGCGGGCTTTTTAGACCTGGCCGCCGATTCCGCTTTGGTCTTTGGTTTCTCGCCCGGGGCTACAGGAGTTGTCGGTTGCTCAGCATCGTCCAGGCTATCGAGGTAGAGGAAAGTCGTGCAGGCATTGATGAACGGTGTGGGCGTTTTGCGTTCACCAAATCCGTAGACTTCGTGTCCATTGGCCTTCAACTGCATCACTAGTGGCGTGAAATCGGCGTCGCTGGAAGCCAAACAGAAAGCGTCAAGCTTTTGAGTGTAGAGAAGCTCCATTGCATCGATCACAAGCGCAATATCGGTGGCGTTTTTGCCGGCGGAATAGGTGAACTGTTGAATGGGCCGAATTGCAAAATTGTGCAGTTTGTCTTTCCAGTTCCTGAGATTGGCGCTTGCCCAATCGCCATAGGCGCGGCGGATATTGGCCGTGCCGTATTTTGAAAGTTCCGCCAGTATCGCTGCGATCTTGCCGTGGGACACATTGTCCGCATCGATGAGCAAGGCGATTCGCCGATCAGATGTGGTTCGCGACCTGTCCTCATTTTCCATTCGATTGTTCGCCCTCCCTGCGCATCTTCATTGATAGCATCTGTGCAATGTGCGCACGATTGTGGTTCAAGCAGCGCCCCTCGGGTGCGCCGTGAGGGGCAGTTGGCCTATCGACACCGTGGGGGCCATGCCACCTTAATTTCGATCGATCTTCGGCGACGTTACGGGCTATGCGAAATATTCGACTGCTGCGGCCCAAAGATCTTCAACCGTGGCGAAGATAGGCTTTCGCCGGCGAAAGCTGGGCGCCTTCCAGATGTCGTTACCTTTTGGCGCTTGTATGGCGCATGAACCTGGTGGCGAAGCCGCGACCCTTTTCGATCGCGGGTAGCCAGTTTTACTCGCCGGCCTTGGCATCGGCGCCGACAGTGCTGTTGCCCGCTTCGCCATCCTTAGCGGGTTCGTCGGCCGGCTTGATATCCATGGCCTTGCCACGCGTCTTGGTCACCCTTGTCCTTCGGCTCCGCACACGCGACACCGACGTTGCGCTCATCAGCAACTACGGCTCCTTAGGGGAACCCGAAACCACCGACCGCGCTTACCGGGCCGCCGCGCACGATGCCGATGAGAACGCCGTCGGCAACTTTCTCGACCGTGCCGAACCCGACCTGAGGCGCGGCACCTTCGATATCGGCGATGGCGTTGATGATTTCCTGCCCATCGCCATCGGATATGATGGTTGCGCAGCGTGTCGACATTGCTTGCTCCTGTAGTTGTGAAAGGAAAATATTCTACGTAAGATTGATCAACAGGCACGCGTTCGCGGGTTCTTCAGCTGATGTGCAAACCTGCATTACTGGATTCAATTCGGGGGAAGAATGAAACTCGGGCACGCTTTCGCGGTATCCATCGTCGGTATTTGCTTCGCAATGTCGTCTGCCTCTGCAGGACAAGGAGAGCAGAGCAACATCAATTTCTTGGCCAGAATGGACCAGGCCAGATTGAATAAGGCCGCGAGAATGGCGGGCGACCTGATCGGCGTAATGGAAAGATGTCGGTTGAACCCGACAGAGGATGGGAAAGCCATAATGGCCGTTCCCGTCCTTTTGTACCACGGGCTGGAGAAACACCTAACGCCAGATACACGGAAGTTCCAGAGCGCCGCGCACGCCTATGAAAGGGCTTTCGCCATGGCGGTTCAGAGGGCGGGGAATTGCAAGACTGAAAAGGCCAAGTACCCGAACCTGTATCGATAGGGTTATGAGCCGTGTTCCACTACCCTATTCTAGTGCCCCTCTTTGTCCATAAGCACCGCAATTCGGGCTGCGGCGCCGGCGCTGGCGGCCGCAAAGTCACGGGATCTTTCTATCTTACCAAGCGCCTCGGTTAGTCTTTTGCCATATGTTCCTAGCGGCCCGCCCGGGTGAGGCGAGATATCCAGCGATTGCGCTAGCTTGCGATCTGTCGGCAGGTTGAGCAGATTTTGCGGTGCGTTGAGATTAAATAGTTTGTTTTTAGCTAAAAGACTTAGCAACAGGCTCTTGGGAGCCAGATCCTGTGTGATGACGTGGTGCTCACGGAACAATTCTGTGCCAGCCATGGTCAAATCTCACATCTTCTCAACATTGGTGAAGTCGGGACCGGTGACACCGGCGACCTTGCAGGCAGACTTCAACACTTCGTCGCAGAAGATGCTGCCAGCATACGGCGTACGAAATATATGGGCATCGGCGACCACCTCATCCCGGAACACAAGGCTGGTCGGTCCTACAAAATCGTAGATCTTCACATCCTCATTTGTTTTGTAATCACGTTCGTAATCGATCCTTATTTTCGACGCGCTTCGTCGATGGCGTCCAGGACACGTACAACATCGGCCAAATAATATTTCGGCCCTTGCGAGCCGTCTGCCAAAGTAAAATCGCAGTCGACAAACTCGAAGCCGGCTGCGTCGACATCCTCGAAAACCCGCTTCAGGCGTTCGGAAACGATCAGGTAACCGTGCAATATCTCCAGATCGCGCGGCATCTTGCCCTCCTTAGGGTAGTGAACAAGCTGAGGTTTTTCCGGCAGTTCTGCGAAGCCATGGCCTTTCGCTGGGGGCGGCGCGAAGACGATGAGGCCCGGCGTTATCAATGCATCCTCGTTTGCAATGCGTACGCCGTGGCCTTTACCGCCACGCAAGTCGGAGTCGAACTTGAAGAATCGACGAGATTTACCGACCTGGCGGGG